>JAEUAC010000101.1 GCA_019695455.1 Methylorubrum extorquens
TCCGATTGCGTGCTGAAGCCCGTCGCTCTCTACCCCGATCCCGCCCGCACCAACGGCATCCTCGTCATGTGCGAAGTGATGATGCCGGACGGCAAGACCCCGCATTCCTCGAACAAGCGCGCCACCATCCTCGACGACGAGGGCGCCTGGTTCGGCTTCGAGCAGGAATACTTCTTCTACCAGGACGGCCGCCCGCTCGGCTTCCCCGAGTCCGGCTACCCGGCGCCACAGGGCACCTATTACACCGGCGTCGGCTATTCCAATGTCGGCTCGGTCGCACGCGAGATCGTCGAGGAGCACCTCGACCTGTGCCTTGCCGCCGGCATCAACCACGAAGGCATCAATGCCGAGGTGGCGAAGGGCCAGTGGGAGTTCCAGGTCTTCGGCAAGGGCTCCAAGAAGGCGGCCGACGAGGTCTGGATGGCCCGCTACCTCCTCATGCGCCTGACCGAGAAATACGGCATCGACATCGAGTTCCACTGCAAGCCGCTCGGCGACACGGACTGGAACGGTTCCGGCATGCATTGCAACTTCTCGACCGAGCACATGCGGACAATCGGCGGCAAGGCGTATTTCGAGGCCCTCATGGCGGCCTTCGACAAGAACCTGCACGACCACATCGCCGTCTACGGACCCGACAACGACAAGCGGCTCACGGGCAAGCACGAGACGGCGCCGTGGAACAAGTTCAGCTACGGCGTGGCCGATCGCGGCGCCTCGATCCGCGTGCCGCACAGCTTCGTCAACAACGACTACAAGGGCTACCTGGAAGACCGCCGGCCGAACTCGCAGGGGGACCCCTACCAGATCGCCTCGCAGGTCCTGAAGACGATCGCGTCCGTCTCCACCGACGCCGCCAAGGCCGCGGCCTGACCGGCCGACGGCGCGGGCCCGGCCCGCGCCGTCGGCTCACGGAGCCGGGCGCCCCCCTCTCCCACCATGCCGACGGACGCGCCCACGCGCCGCCGCGGCACCGGTTCGGGATCGGGCCTGCCCCCGTGAGGACCTGGACCCGACAGCGGATGCGGTCCTACGGCAGCCGGCAGGTTGAGCCCAGCGAGATCGTGTTGCCGCGCTCGTTGTAGCGGACCAGCTGGGACCCGGGAGCCACGCCCGACAGGTCGCAGGCCAGCACCCGGAGCGTGACCCCGCCCTCGACCGCGATCACGGTCGACGGCCGGGAGGAGCGCACGACCAGCCGTTCGATCGTGACGTCGGCGCCCCGGGCGAGGTGGACGGCCGTGCCGCCGTCGACGGAGGTCAGGGTGCCGGCCTTGATCCTGTTCCAGAAGCGGAAGCTCTTGCCGTTGCCCTCGGCCGTGAGGGCGTCGATCGTCCAGGCCCCCTTCAGGTCGAAGCCGCCGTCGGTGTTGTTCCGGGAGACGACCCGCAGGATCGTGCCGGATGAGGCCTTTTCGGTCGCGATGCCGTCGCCGTTCGTGTACCGGCCCTCGACGGTCGCCATGCGGAACCCGGACACCGTTCCGTCGCGGATCGTGATGCCGGACCCGGCATAGATCGCGATCCCCTCCGGCAGGTTCCGGCCCGTCTGGGGTTCCGCCCGCATGGCCAGGTCGAACCGGGAGATCTCCACGTCGGTCGCGTCGCGAAGCCGGATGCCGTCGCGCTGCAGGTCGCGGGCGGTCAGCCCCGTGATCCGGGACCGCGACAGCACCGCGCCCTTTCCGGTCTCGACCGCTCGGTAGGGGCCGACGACGCTGGCGGGCCCGATCGTGACGCCCTCGGCCGGGCCGAGGATCCGCACCACGCCGTTCGTCGTGGGCGACGCCTGGACGACGGGCGCCGCGGCGCCCGGCCAGGACTGGCCCGATCGGAGGTCGACGGATTGGGCGCGGGCGGGCGACGCGGCGAGGAACAGCATCGCGGCGAGCACGGCGCCCCGGCCCAAGGGCCCGCCGACCGCCTCGCGCGTCCTCGGCGCGACATCCGCCGGCCTGACGGCCCGCTCCTCCGCCCGGACAGGCTGCATGGATGGGATCATGGGTGACCTTCGCTGATGACGGGCGCGATGGTACCCTCTCGATCGCGCCCGATCGAGCTTGCGGAGCCGGCCGCCGGACGAGAGCGTCGCCGAGCACGCCCCGTTTGGCGGACGGCGCGATCCGGCTACGATGTCGTCGCGACGCCACAGGAGCCCGCCTTGGACCCGTCCTTCGCGAGCCGGCCGCTGCGCGTCGCGCTCGTCGCGATCGCCCTCGGCTCCGGCCTGCCGCCGTCTGCGGCGACGGGCCAGAGCGGAACGGGTTGGGAGGCGGGCCGTCCCGCCGAGCTCAAGCCGACGCTCGAACCCGACGAGACGGCCACGCGACACGCGCCACGCGCCAAGGGCGCGGACCGGCTGGAGGCCGATCCGTCGGCCGACACGGCCGACTACACCCTCCGGCCGCCGCACGTGGTCTACGACGGGCGCGCGTTCGGCCCGGAGACGGGGCTGCCGACCCATCTGGCCACCATCGAGGCGCCGCCTCCCGACGCCATCTG
Source organism: Methylorubrum extorquens (assembly GCA_019695455.1). Classification (GTDB taxonomy): domain Bacteria; phylum Pseudomonadota; class Alphaproteobacteria; order Rhizobiales; family Beijerinckiaceae; genus Enterovirga; species Enterovirga extorquens_A. Next base: position 2,503 of record JAEUAC010000101.1, read on the forward strand.
CCTGGACGAGACCAAGCGGCTCTGGGCCTGCGGCCTTCAGGCGCGGGCGGCCCTGAACCGGCTTATCCGCGGGCAGACGATCGCCTGCACGGCGGTGGCGGAGACCGCGACCGCCGTGTCGGCGACCTGCACGATCTCGGGCCAGGACCTCGCCGGCCTCCTCGTCGCGCAGGGTTTCGCCCGTCTCAAGGACGGTGCCTCCTCGCCGGCGCAGGAGCAGGCCCGCCAGAACAGGATCGGGCTCTGGAACGGGGGCTGGACGCTGCGCTGACGGCCGTTGCCGCGCATCGCGGCACCGTTTGACGCGCACCCGACCGCGCTGCACACACCCGCATGGTCCGGATCGCCCGCGCTCTCTTCTGGTTGGCCGTGGTCGGGCTCGCGATCGTCACCCTGGGCCCGCCGGACTGGCGTCCCCGAACCCACGAGACGGTCGACCTGGAACGGTTCCTCGCCTTCGCGGCGGCCGGGATCCTCCTCGGGCTCGCCTATCCGTCCCGCAAGCTCCTGAGCGGCATCGGCCTCGTGGTCTTCGCGGCCGCGCTGGAATACGGCCAGAACTACGTCGCGGGGCGCCATGGTCTCCCCCACGATTTCCTGGTCAAGGCGGCCGGCGCGGTGGCGGGCGTCGCCTGCGCGGCGATCCTCGCCGCCCTCCTGGCGGGCCGCATCGCGAGACTTCGAGCGAGGCGCGGGTGAGCCGAAGCCCCACCTTGCGCGACGGACGATCGGGTGCTGCTGTGGCCCTGCGTCGGCGCGTGCCGGGCTGGACAGGGACGATCGTCGACCGATGCGCAGCGGCCCTCTCGGGGTGAGTTCGACGGGCGATCCCGACGCGGAGACCGGTCAGGCGCCCCCGGACGCGGGATCGGCCGACGCGCGCCGGGCGATGGTGGTGGGGCTCGAAGCCGAGTTGGACGACGTGGAACTCGGCCTGGAGCGCTGCCGCAAGAGTACGATCGTCGCCAGGATCCTGGCGATCGGCGGCGCCGCCCTGCTGGCCTTCGCCCTGCTGCGGACGGACGGGACGGCCCTCGTGACCGGAATCGCGGCCGCCCTCGGCGGCATCGTCCTCGGCGGCTCGACCCGCACCACCCGGGCCCAGCTCTTCGACCGCATGGCAGCGCTCGACGCCCGCCGGGCCGACCTCATCGACGAACTCGTCGACACGTGACGACGCCGGTCCGGTGACGTCGACGACCCACTGCCCGCCCGATCCGCGACCTCCTAGGCCAACGTGTTCGGACGCGACGATACAGCTGCACTCGCCCGAACAGGCGTCGTGCACTCAAGCGGTCAATTACTTTGGAAGCGTGACATCCCGATGCCGACCGGCCTCAGGAGTCGAGTGGTGCCCAGGAGAGGACTCGAACCTCCACGCCCTTGCAGGCGCCAGCACCTGAAGCTGGTGCGTCTACCAATTCCGCCACCTGGGCCCGCCGCCGGAGCGACGAGGCCCGTGTAAGCAGGCCGCGGGGGAGCGTCAATAGCCGTGATGCGGCCGCGTCAGACGGAC
>JAEUAC010000125.1 GCA_019695455.1 Methylorubrum extorquens
AGCGTCATGAACGACGGTCTCCTGTCCGGCACCATGCACGTCGTGGCGCAGGGTGCGCCCTCCATGATCACGCTCTGGGACCGCACCCGCTCGAACATCGCCGTCAAGGCCATGGCCGCCATGACGACCTACCCGCTCTACCTCGTGACGAAGAACCCGGCCGTGAAGACGATCCGGGACTTCACGTCGGCCGACAAGATCGCCGTGCCGTCCGCCAAGATCTCGACCCAGGCCATCATGCTCCAGATGGCGGCGGCCGAGGCCTTCGGGCCGTCGGACTGGGCGAAGCTCGACCCGCTCACGATCTCGCTGTCGCATCCGGACGCCGTGCTCGCCATCACGAACAACACGGCCGGCGTCACGGCGCATTTCTCGTCCTCGCCCTTCTACGAGGCCGAGATGAAGATGCCCGGCATGCGGCTCGTGACGACGAACTACGAGATCCTGGGCGGGCCCGCGACGGCCATCGTGCTCTCGGCGACGAGCCGGTTCCGGGAGCAGAACCCGAAGGCCTACCGGGCCTTCTACGACGGCCTGAAGGACGGGATCGACGCCGTGAACGCCGACAAGCGCGCCGCCGCCCGGCTCTATCTCGACGCGTCCCGCGACACGAAGACCAGCGTGGACGAGATCGTGGCCATCATCTCGGACAAGGACTACGCCTTCACGCTGCAGCCCCAGAAGGTGTTCAAGACGGCGACCTTCATGGCGAAGGTCGGCACCGTGAGGACGGCCCCCAAGGACATCGCGGACCTGTTCTTCCCCGAGGCGGCCGGCCTCGGGGGCGATTGAGGTGGCGGCCCCCTTCCGCATCGGCACGGGCGCGGGCTTCTCGGCCGACCGGCTGGATCCGGCCGTGGCGCTCGCCCGCGAGGGCGCGCTCGACGCCATGCTGATCGAGTGCCTGGGCGAGCGCACCCTCGCCTTCGGCCATCGCGACCGGCGCCTCGACCCGCAGCGGGGCTACAACGCCTGGCTGGAGCGGCGCATGCGGGCGCTCCTGCCGCCCTGCCGCGAGAACCGCACGACCATCGTGACCAACATGGGGGCCGCGAACCCGTCCGCCGCCGCCGACCGCACGGTCGCGATCGCGCGCGAGCTCGGCCTGCACGGGCTCGTGGTCGCCTGCGTCGAGGGCGACGAGGTGACGGACCTCCTCGATCCCGACACGCCCTTCATGGACGAGGAGGGCACGCTGCGCGACGTCGGCCTGCCGATCGTCGGGGCCAACGCGTATCTCGGGGCCGACGCGCTCCTGCCGGCCCTGGAGGCGGGCGCCGACGTCGTGATCGGCGGCCGCATCGCGGACCCGTCGCTCGCGGTCGCGCCGCTCGCGCGGCATTTCGGCTGGCGCCCGGACGATTGGGACCGGCTCGGCGCCGGCACGCTCGTCGGCCACCTGCTCGAATGCGGCATGCAGGTCACGGGCGGCTATTTCGCCGATCCCGGCATGAAGGACGTGCCGGACCTCGCGCGCTGCGGGTTCCCGATCGCGGAGGTCGGGGCCGACGGGGCGGCGATCATCACCAAGCTCGCGAGCGCCGGCGGCAGCGTCACGCCGCTGACCGTGAAGGAGCAGCTCCTCTACGAGGTGCACGATCCCCGCCGCTATCTCACGCCGGACGTCACGGCCGACTTCTCGGCCGTCTCCGTGACCGCCGAGGGCCGCGACCGGGTGGCCGTCGGCCGCGCCGGCGGCGCGCGGCGCCCGGACGGCCTCAAGGTGACGGTCGGGTTCGAGGGCGGCTACCTGGCGGAGGCGGGCGTCAGCTACGCGGGGGCCAACGCGGTCGGACGGGGCCGGCTCGCGGCCGCCATCCTCGAGGAGCGGATGCGCGAGGTGCACGGCATCCAGGGTCCGATCCGCATCGACCTCGTCGGCGTGAACTCGCTCTTCGCCACCGCCGGCACGCCCGGGGCCGAGACGGAGGACGTGCGCGTCCAGGCGGCGCTGCGCTCGACCCGCCGCGAGGACGCCGAGACCCTGCTCTGGGAGGTGGAGGCGATCCTCTGCTGCGGCCCGGCGGGCGGCGGCGGCTTCCGCGGTCAGATCACGCCGTCGGTCGTGACGCGGTCCTGCCTGATCGACCGCGAGCGGGTGCGGCCGCGGCTCCGGCTGGAGGTCGCCTGATGGCCCGCCGCATCCTGCGCGACGTCGCCCATGCCCGGGCGGGCGACAAGGGCGACACGTCGAACGTGGCGGTCTGGGCCTACGACCCGGCCGACTACCCGCTGCTCCTCCGCCTGCTGACGCCCGAGCGCGTGAAGGCCGCCTTCCCGCACCTGATCCGGGGCGCCGTCGAGCGCTACGAGATGCCCCACCTGCACGGGCTGAACCTCGTCATGCGGCACGCGCTCGAGGGCGGCGTCAACGCCTCCCTCAACCTCGATTCGCACGGGAAGTCGTTCAGCTTCCTGATCCTGGGGCTGCCGATCGACGAGGCGTGACGGGCGTGGGTCGTCCCTTTCCGCCGTCTCGACGCACGCACCATGGCCGGAGCGTGCGTCGAGACGCGGTCGGGGATCGCGACGTCGCTCAGCCCGTCGGCGCGACGGCGTAGTCCGCGTCCGTGACGGGCTCCATCCAGGTCACGTGCGTCTCGCCGTCGAATTCGTGAATGGCGATATGCACCATGCCGTGGGTCGGCGAGGCGCCGTGCCAGTGCTTCTCGCCCGGCGGGATGAAGACCGTGTCGCCGGCCCGGAGCGTGACGACGGGGCCGCCGAGCGTCTGGAAGCGGCCGGTCCCCTGGATGACGTGCAGCGTCTGGCCGAGCGGGTGGGTGTGCCAATTCGTGCGGGCGCCCGGCTCGAAGGCGACGCGGGCGGCGCGGACCCGGGCGGGGGCCGGGGCCTCGACGATCGGGTCCTGCCAGACCGCGCCCGTGAACCAGTCCGGGTTGCCCCGGCGCGTCGCGTGGGTGCCGGCCTTGATGTGGTCCATTCTGTCCTCCCCTGGTCGGGCGAGCCGTACCGGCTCGCAACCGGGGTCACAAGCCGCCCGCCCGATGCCGGACGGGCCGGAACGGGAGAGGGCATGAGCGACGGAGGAGGCGGCGCGGCGCTCGTCACGGGCGCGGCCCGGCGCATCGGACGGGGCATCGCGACGGCGCTCGCCCGGGCGGGGTTCGACGTCGCCCTCCACGCCAGCGCGGCCTCGCTCGCGGAGGCGGAGGGCGTGGCGGCGGACCTGTCGCGCGAGACGGGCCGCCGCGTGGTGGCGCTCGCGGCCGATCTCGCCGACCCGGCCAGCGCCGCGCCGCTGGTCGAGGCGGCCGGCGCCGCGCTCGGCGGGCTCGCGCTCCTCGTCAACTCGGCCTCCGTGTTCGAGCCGGACGCGGCGAGCGACCCCGTCCTGCTCGAGCGCCACCTCGCCGTGAACCTCGCGGCGCCGCTCCGCCTCGCGGCGGCCCTCGCCCGCCGCCCTGCCGACGGGCGCGACCGCTCGGTCGTCCACATCCTGGACCAGCGCGTGCTCCGTCCGCTGCCGGACTTCCACTCCTACGCGGTGTCCAAGGCGGCCCTCTGGGAGGCGACCCGGACCGGGGCGCCTTGGACACCGCGTAGGAGTGGAAGTCCGGCAGCGGACGGAGCACG
>JAEUAC010000176.1 GCA_019695455.1 Methylorubrum extorquens
AGAAGCCGGGATCGCGCGAATAGGCTTCTGCGAGGATCCGGTTGCGCTCCGCGTCGCCCGCGCCGCGCAGCTCCTCGGCCTTCCGCGTCGCGTCCGCCGTGATGACGGTGACGTCGCGGTCGGCCCGGGCCCGGATGCCCTGTGCGATCTGCGAGGCCTGGGCACGGATGTCCGTCGCCTCGCGCTGCCGCGCCGTCTGCATCCGCTGGAACACGGCCTGGGAGTTCTGGTCGGGCAGGTCCACGCGGCGGAGCTTCACGTCGACGACCTCGACGCCGAAGCCGCGCGCGGCCGTGTTCACGTCCTGGGCGATGCGCCGCATCAGGCCCTCGCGCTCCGTCCGCACGATGGCCGAGAAGGTCGCGTCGGCGATCACGCTGCGGACCGTCGAGCTGATGATGGAGGACAGCCGCGCGTTCGCGCCCTGCACCGTCTGCACCGCCTGGAAGAAGCGCAGCGGGTCGATGATGCGGTAGCGCGCGAAGGCGTCGACGACGAGCCGCTTCTGGTCGGAGGCGATGACCTCCTGGATCGGCAGGTCGAGGTCGAGGACGCGGCGGTCGAAATAGACCACGTTGTCGATCAGCGGCACGCGGAAGTGCAGCCCGGGCGCGAGGCCCGACGGCAGGCCCGGCGCCTGCGCGCGGACCGGCTGCACGGCGCCGAAGCGCAGCACGAGCGCGGTCTGCGTCTGCTGGACGATGAACAGCGAGGCCGCGATGGCGACCACGATGGCGGCCGCCGCGATGGTGAGGCCGGTGCGGAGGGGAGCGCTCATCGGACCGCTCCTCCCGTCGGCGCGCCGGGCGTGGCGGGCCGCCGCGTCAGCTCGTTCAGGGGCAGGTAGGGCACGACGCCGCTGCCGCCGCCGCCGCCCTCGATCAGGACCTTGTCGGTGCCGCCGAGGACGCGCTCCATCGTCTCGAGATAGATGCGCTGGCGGATGACGTCCGGCGCCTTGCGGTACTCCTCGTAGACCTGGCTGAAGCGGGCGGCCTGGCCGGTCGCGTCCGCCGTCGCGCGCTCCTTGTACGCCTCGGCGCCCTGCGTGATGCGGGTCGCCTCGCCGCGCGCCTCGGGCACGACGCGGCTCGCGTAGGTCTCGGCCTCGTTGCGGGACCGGTCCTGGTCCTGCCGGGCCGCCTGGACGTCGCGGAAGGCGTCGATGACCTGGGTCGGCGGGTCCACCTTCTGCAGGTTGACGCGCAGGATCTCGACGCCGGCCCCGTAGCGGTTCAGCGTGTCCTGGGTGATCTGCTTGACTTCGGCCTCGATCGCCGCGCGGTCGACGGTCAGGATCGTCTGGATGTTGCGGCGGCCGATGACCTCGCGCATCGCGCTCTCGGCGACGACGCGGACCGTTCCGTCGGGATTGGCGAGGTTGAACACGAAGTCCGACACCTTTTGGGGGTCGACCTGCCATTGCAGCGTGAAGTCGATGTCCACGATGTTCTCGTCGCCCGTCAGCATCAGGCTCTCGTCGTTGGTCGGAACCCGCGCCGGGGGCCGCCGCGAGCCCTCGACCTGCCGGGCGCCGATCTCGACGGTGCGGATCGTCGTCACGTTGATCTTCTGGTACGAGCCGATCGGGTACGGAAGGTTGTAGCTCAGGCCTTCGCCGGACAGGCCCGCGAACTTGCCGAAGCGCAGGTTCACGCCGACCTCGGCCGGCCGCACCGTGTAGATGCCCGTCGCGAGCCAGATCGTGATCGCGGCGACCGCGATCAGGCCGATGCCCAGCCCGCCGATGCGTCCGCCGCCCGGCCCGCCGGGCAGGAACCCGCGCAGGCGGTCCTGGCCGCGCCTCAGCATGTCTTCGAGATCCGGCGGCTTGTTGCCGCCGCCCGACGGTCCCTGGCCCCAGGGTCCTCCCGGTCCGCCGCTGCCACGCTGGCCCCACGGGCCGTTGCCGCCGCCGCCGCCGTTCTGATTGCTCCAGGGCATCGTTTGGAAACCGTCTCCTTCCGCGGCCGCGCGACCGCTTCCGGCAGCCGGCGCGGTTGTCGGGGCCGGTTCGCCACGTGTCAAGGCAGGTGGGGGGCGGGGAGGCCGACGTCAACGCCCTGCGACCAAGGGTGGTTAAGCGGGCGCGGGGCCGCCGCGGCGTCGCAGGTCCAGGAACGTGACGGCGTGCTCGTCGTCCGGGCCGGCGGGATGCGGCTCGCGCGCGGTCTCGTCGAAGGCGGCCGGGTCGTAGGCGGGGAACAGCACGTCGCCCTCCGGCCGGGCATGGACCAGCGTCAGCCGCAGTCGGTCCGTCTCCGGCAGGGCGAGCCGGTAGATTTCGGCGCCGCCCACCACGGCGACCTCGTCGGCCGCCATGGTCCGGGCGAGCGCCGCGGCCCGCTCCCGGGCGGCGTCCCAATCGTGGACGACGTGGGCGCCGTCCGGCCGGAAGGAGGGGTCGCGCGTCAGGACCACTGTCTCGCGGCCGGGGAGGGGGCGGCCGATCGAGTCCCAGTTCCGCCGGCCCATGATGAGGGGCTTGCCCCAGGTGAGGGCCCGGAACCGCCTCAGGTCGGTCCGCAGGCGCCAGGGCAGGGCGTTGTCGCGGCCGATGACCCCGTTCTCGGCCACGGCCGCCACGATGGAGAGGCGCATCGTCAGGCCGCGAAGGCCGAGAGGGCGGCGCCGTCGAGCCGGAACCGCGTCCAGCCGGGGCAGGGCACGGCTTCCACGGATTCGTAGAACCCGATGGCCGGCGCGTTCCAGTCCAGGACCGACCATTCCAGCCGGGCGAGGCGCTCGTCGCGGCAGCGCCGGGCGAGGCCGGCCAGCAGCGCCCGTCCGATCCCGCGCCCGCGTCCCGCCGGCCGCACGAACAGGTCCTCGAGGTAGATCCCGTGCCGCCCCCGGAAGGTGGAGAAGCTGTAGAACCAGAGGGCGAAGCCGACCGGTTGGCCGTCCCATTCCGCGATGTCGCAGGAGACGCCCGGCGCCGGCCCGAACAGGGCCGCGGCGAGGTCCGCCTCCTCCGCGTCGACCTCGTGCAGCAGCGTCTCGTACTCGGCGAGTTCGCGGATCAGCGTGAGGACGAGCCCCGCCTCGCCGGCGACCGCCGGCCGGATGGCGATGGTCATGGGCGGAACCCGGTCGGACCGCCGTCACGGCCGGCCTCGTCCGGGCCATCCAGGCGGCGCCGTCCCGCACCGGGGCCGACCGCCCGCGCCCGGCACAGGGCCGGCCGTGACGGATGGGATGACGGGTGGGGCCGGACGGGGCGTCGCGCGGAGGTGCCCATGGCGTCACACGGCCACGGGGGCCCGGATCGCCGGGGCCGGGTCGTAGCCCTCCACGGCGACGTCGTCGTAGGCGAAGTCCACGACCGACCGGATCGCCGGGTTCAGCCGCAGGCGCGGCAGCGGCCGCGGGGCGCGCTCGAGCTGGAGGCGGGCCTGGTCGAGGTGGTTCCGGTAGAGATGCGCGTCGCCGAGCGTGTGGACGAAGTCGCCCGGCACGAGCCCCGTCGCCTGCGCCATCATGTGCGTGAGCAGCGCGTAGGAGGCGATGTTGAACGGCACGCCGAGGAAGACGTCGCCCGAGCGCTGGTAGAGCTGGCAGGAGAGCCGGCCGTCGGCCACGTAGAACTGGAAGAGGCAGTGGCACGGCGCCAGGGCCATCCGGTCGAGCTCGGCCGGGTTCCAGGCCGTCACGACGAGGCG
>JAEUAC010000179.1 GCA_019695455.1 Methylorubrum extorquens
GGCCGTCCCCGCGCCGGCCGGCGCGAAACGGCAGGGCCCCGCCGCCGGGATCCGTCTCCAAACCCTCTACCTCTCGCCCCTCAAGGCGCTCGCCGTCGACGTCGCCCGCAACGTCGAGCGACCCGTCGCCGAGATGGGGCTCGCGATCCGCATCGAGACCCGGACGGGCGACACGCCGGCCCACAAGCGGCGGCGCCAGGTCGACAACCCGCCCGACATCCTGATGACGACGCCCGAGCAGCTCGCGCTGCTGCTCGCCCATCCGGGCGCGACGGAGCTGTTCGCGGGCCTGAAGCGCGTGATCCTGGACGAGCTGCACGCGCTGGTGACCTCCAAGCGGGGCGACCTCCTGGCGCTCGACCTCGCCCGCCTGTGGTCGCTCTCGCCCGGGCTCGCGACGATCGGCCTCTCGGCCACCGTGCGCGAGCCGGACGCGCTGCGGCGCTACCTCGTGCCCCACCGGGCGGAGGGCGGCGAGGAGGCGACGCCGTCCGCCGTCCCGGCCTCCCTCATCGTGGCGGAGGGCGGGGCGGCGCCGGACATCCGCATGCTGGAGCTGGACCACGACCTGCCTCTCGCCGGCCACATGGGGTCCCTGTCCATGCCGGCGATCTACGGGCTGATCCGCGAGCACAGGACGACGCTCGTCTTCACCAACACGCGATTCCAGGCCGAATTCACCTTCCAGGAGCTGTGGAACCTCAACGACGACAACCTCGCCATCGCGATCCACCACGGCTCGCTCGACGTGGAGCGGCGGCGGCGCGTCGAGACGGCCATGATCGCGGGCAAGCTCAAGGCCGTCGTCTGCACGGCGACGCTCGATCTCGGCATCGACTGGGGCGACGTCGACCTCGTCGTGAACCTGGGCGCCCCCAAGGGGGCGTCCCGCATCATGCAGCGCATCGGCCGGGCGAACCATCGGCTCGACGAATCCTCCAAGGCCTATCTCGCGCCGACCAACCGCTTCGAGATCCTGGAATGCCGGGCGGCGCTCGACGCGGTCGCGGTCGCGGCCCAGGACACGCCGGACGCACGCGTCGGCGCGCTCGACGTCCTCGCCCAGCACGTTCTCGGCCGGGCCTGCGCCGGGCCCTTCGACGCGGCCGCCTTCTACGAGGAGGTGCGCTCCGCCGCGCCCTACGCGGCCCTGACCTGGGACGAGTTCGAGCAGACGGTCGATTTCGTCGCGACCGGCGGCTACGCGCTGCGCGCCTACGAGCGCTTCGCCAAGATCCGCCGCGGGCCCGACGGGCTCTGGCGCGTGCGGGACGGCCGGGTCGCCCAGCAGTACCGGCTGAACATGGGCACCATCATCGACGCGACCTCGCTCAAGGTGCGACTGGGCCGCGCGATGCCCAACAAGCCCGGCAGCGTCATGCCGAAGCGCGGGCGGGTGCTCGGCGAGGTCGAGGAGGGCTTCGTGGAATCGTTGTCGCCCGGCGACACGTTCTTCTTCGCGGGCGAGGTGCTGCGCTTCGAGGCGCTGCACGAGGACGAGGCGCTCGTGACCCGGGCGGCCGCCGGCACCGACCCGAAGATCCCGACCTATGCGGGCTCGAAGTTCCCCCTCTCGACCTTCCTGGCCGATCGCGTGCGGCGTCTCCTGGCGGATCCCGCCGCCTGGGACCGGCTGCCCATGGGGGCCGATGCGTGGCTGCGCCAGCAGGAGCGCCACTCGGTCATCCCGGGCCCGGGCGACCTCCTCGTCGAGACCTTCCCCCGGCAGAAGCGGCACTATCTCGTCGCCTTCCCGTTCGAGGGTCGCCTCGCGCACCAGACGCTCGGCATGCTCCTCACCCGGCGGCTCGAGCGGGAGCGGCTGCGGCCGCTCGGCTTCGTGGCGAACGATTACGGCATCGCCGTCTGGTGCCTGCGCGACGTCTCGGAGCGGGCGGCGGCGGAGCCCGGCTTCCTCCAGGACCTCTTCGGCGAGGACATGCTCGGGGACGACCTCGAGGACTGGCTGGACGAGAGCGCCATGATGAAGCGCACCTTCCGGGACTGCGCGACCATCGCGGGCCTGATCGAGAAGCGCCATCCGGGCCAGGAGAAGACGCGCCGGCAGATGACCGTCTCGACGGACCTCGTCTACGACGTGCTGCGCCGGCACGAGCCGGACCACCTGCTGCTGCGGGCGGCGCGCCAGGACGCCGCGACCGGTCTCCTGGATGTGAAGCGCCTCGGCGCCATGCTGGCCCGCATCCGGGGACGAATCAGGCATAAGGCGCTCGATCGGGTCTCGCCGCTCGCCATCTCGCTGATCCTGGAGATCGGGCGGGAGCGGGTGTTCGGCGAGGCCGCCGACGACATCCTGGCCGAGGCCGAGACCATGCTCCTGGACGAAGCGCTCGCGTGAGGGCCCTGCGGATCGAGACGGCCGAACGTCCCCCGGCGACCGCCATCCGCATCGCGGGGCTGGATTGCCTGCTGGATCCGTCGGGCGCGCTCGCGATCCCGGGCGAGGGCATGCTCGTCGTGGCCGACCTGCATCTCGAGAAGGGCTCGGCCTTCGCGCGCCGCGGCGCCATGCTGCCGCCCTACGACACGCGCGCCACGCTCGCCGCCCTGGCGGAGGTCGTGGCGCATTACCGGCCCGAGACCGTGGTCGCGCTCGGCGACAGCTTCCACGACCGGCGCGGGCCCGACCGGCTCGGCGGCCCGGACGCCGCCGCGCTCGCGGCCTGCGTCGCGGGCCGGCGCTGGATCTGGATCACGGGCAACCACGATCCGGACCTGCCGCCGGGCATCGGCGGCGAGGTCGCGGCGGAGACGCGCGTGGGGCCGCTCGTCCTGCGCCACCACCCGGAGGAGGGCGACGCGCAGGACCTCGCCGGCCACCTCCACCCCGTCGCCAAGGTCGCCCTGCACGGGCGCAGCGTGCGGGCCCGGGCCTTCCTGACGAACGGGCGCCGCTGCGTCCTCCCGGCCTTCGGCGCCTATGCGGGCGGGCTCAACGCCTGCGACGCGGCGTTCCGGCCGCTGTTCCCGTCCGGCTTCACGGCGCACATCATCGGCCGCAACCGGCTCTTCGCCGTCGCCCGCGGGGTCCTGTGCGGCGATTGATGCTCATGCGAGTTGTTTGGGCACGGAAATCACAACTTTCATGCGCTGGGGTGCGGCCGGGAGGCTTGCTACCGTTCCGGCATGGACGGTCCGAGACCTCGCCGGTCCGCGAGCCGCGCGACGTCGCGCGCTCCGGCCGCCTATGATCGCGCCGTCGGCGCCCGCCTGAAGCAGGCCCGCGTCGCCAAGGGCCTGACGCAGGGCCAGGCGGCGGCCGGCGCCGGCATCTCCTACCAGCAATGGCAGAAATACGAGAAGGGCCAGAGCCGCATCCCGGTGGAGCGGCTGCGGGCGGCCGCCGAGGCGTTCGGCGTCGGGCTCGGCTGGCTCATGGAGGACCGGAACGGCGCGGGCTTCTCCGAGGATCCCGCGGCCTACCTGTCGGCGCCCGTGCGCGAATGGGACGTGCGGCGGCTGTCCGGCCTTCTGGCGGCCATCACGGACGAGCAGGACCGCAACGCCGTGCAGCACGTCATCGAGCGGCTGGCCGGCCGGGCCGCCTGACGGGCGCCGGCCCGAGGCGGGCCGACGGGCGGCGCGTCAGTCCCGCCGGAAGATGACGCTCGCGAACCAGCCGAACAGGAGCGACAGGCCGGCCGTCGCGAGGCCGAGGACCAGCGGGCGGTCGCGCGCCGCCTCCGTGATCTGCTCCTCGAAGCCGGTCTTCACGAGCTCGAAGCTCGCATCCCGGTGGGCCACCACGAGGCCGTCGGCCACGAGCTTCACCTCCACCTCGTAATTGCCGATCGGGGCCGTCGCCGGCAGCGGGATGGCCGACCGGAAGAAGCTGTCCGTGATGAAGGTCACGGACCGCGGCTCCTCCTTGTAGAGGCCGTCGCGCTCCTTCAGCCGGATCAGGGCCGCCCGGAAGGCGTCGCCGCCTTCGCCGCGGTCGATCGAGAATTCCGGCGCGTCCACCACGGCCGGTATGCCGACGCGGAAGCGCTTGCGGCGCTCGAGATCCATGATCTCGTCCAGCGGACGCGTCGAGTTGACGGCCAGGTAGGACGGGACCTGGACGAACTTGAGCTGGCTCCGGTTCAGCCAGATCGGCCCGACCTGATCCTTGCGGCGAACGGTCAGCCCCTCGCGCGGGCCGCGCACCGTGACGACCACGTCGTAGGCGCCCGAACGGGTGGCCGATTGCGCGTCGCGCTCGACGATGCCGTAGGCGACGAGCCGCGTGCCCGTGTAGTTCGATCCGATCGTCACGAGGTTCGACGAGAGCGACAGGACGAGCCGCTCGGCCGCGGCCGGCACGGTGCC
>JAEUAC010000268.1 GCA_019695455.1 Methylorubrum extorquens
CCCACCGCGTCCGCGACGCCTACGACGCCCGCATTCGCTCCGGAGCGCTGGACGAGGACCCGGCGCAGCGGCCCGTCGTGGAGGCGCTCGACCGTCTCGCCGCCGCCCTCGCGGCCCGCGGCCCGTCGCGGCCGGCGAGCCGGCTCGGGCGATTCTTCCGGCAGAGGGAGGAGCCGGCGCCGCGCGGGCTCTACGTCTGGGGCGGCGTGGGCCGCGGCAAGACGATGCTCATGGACATCTTCTTCGACGCGCTCGCCGTCGAGCGGAAGCGGCGCGTCCACTTCCACGCCTACATGGCGGACGTGCACGGCCGCATCCATGCGTGGCGCCAGGCGCTCAAGGCCGGCACGGTCGAGGGAGACGACCCGATCCGGCCCGTCGCGGAGGCGCTGGCCCGGGAGGCCTGGGTGCTGTGCTTCGACGAGTTCGTCGTGACGGACATCGCCGACGCCATGATCCTCGGCCGCCTGTTCACGGTCCTGTTCGAGAAGGGCGTCGTGGTCGTGGCGACCTCCAACGTGCCGCCGTCCGGGCTCTACCGGGACGGGCTGAACCGCGCGCTGTTCCTGCCCTTCGTGGCGCTGCTGGAGGAGCGCATGGAGGTTCGCGAGCTGGTCTCGCCGACCGACCATCGGCTCGAGAAGATCGGGGACACGCCCGTCTACTACACGCCGGCCGACGGGCGGGCGCGCGCCGCGCTCGACGCGCTGTTCGGGCGTCTGGCCGGCGGCACGACGCCCGGTCCCGCGACGCTCGTCGTCCAGGGCCGGGAGGTGGCGGTGCCGCTGCAGGCGCCCGGGGTGGCGCGGTTCCGCTTCGACGAGCTCTGCGACAGGCCGCTCGGCGCGTCCGACTATCTCGCCGTTGCGCGCGCCTACGAGACGGTGATCCTCGACGACGTGCCGGCCCTGTCGCCCGACCAGCGCAACGCGGCCCGGCGCTTCATCACGTTGGTGGACGTGCTGTACGAGCGGCACGTGAAGCTGTTCCTCTCGGCCGCGGCCGAGCCGGACGATCTCTACCGGGCGGAGACGGGCACGGAGGCCTTCGAATTCGCCCGGACGGCGTCCCGCCTCCACGAGATGCGCTCGCGCGAGTACCTGGAGGCGCCGCGGGCGCCGGCCGACGCCGGCGCGGGACGCTCGACCGGCCTCGTCGAGACCTGAGGGCCGGGGGGCGCCCGACCTGCGTCATTCCATGTTGAGACGCGGGGCGTCTCGTGCGAGAAGTCGCCCGTCGCGCGCCAGCCCGCGCGCCCGGCTTCCCACAGGAACGTTCATGGCTCGCAAGAAGATCGCGCTCATCGGAGCGGGACAGATCGGCGGTACGCTCGCCCACCTCGTCGGCCTCAAGGAACTGGGCGACGTCGTCCTCTTCGACATCGCCGAGGGCGTGCCGCAGGGCAAGGGTCTCGATCTGGCCGAATCCGCTCCGGTCGACGGGTTCGACGCCGCCTACAAGGGCGCCAATTCCTACGCCGACATCGAGGGCGCGGACGTCGTGATCGTGACGGCCGGCGTGCCCCGCAAGCCCGGCATGAGCCGCGACGACCTGATCGGCATCAACCTGAAGGTCATGGAGGCGGTCGGCAACGGCATCAAGCAATACGCTCCGGACGCCTTTGTCATCTGCATCACGAACCCGCTCGACGCGATGGTCTGGGCGCTGCAGAAGTTCTCCGGGCTCGCGCCCAACATGATCGTCGGCATGGCCGGCGTCCTGGATTCGGCCCGCTTCCGCCACTTCCTCGCGACCGACATGAACGTCTCCGTCGAGGACGTGACGGCCTTCGTGCTCGGCGGCCACGGCGACGACATGGTGCCGTCCGTGCGCTACTCGACGGTCGCCGGCATCCCGCTGCCGGACCTCGTCAAGATGGGCTGGACCACGCCGGACCGCATCGACGCGATGGTCGAGCGCACCCGCAAGGGCGGCGGCGAGATCGTGAACCTCCTGAAGACCGGCTCGGCCTTCTACGCGCCCGCCGCCTCCGCGATCGCGATGGCGGAGAGCTATTTGAAGGACAAGAAGCGCGTGCTGCCCTGCGCGGCCCACCTCGACGGCGAGTACGACGTGCGTGGCATGTTCATCGGCGTGCCGATCGTCATCGGCGAGGGCGGCGTCGAGCGGATCCTCGAGATCGAGATGTCGAAGGAGGAGCGCGACATGTTCGCCAAGTCCGTCGCCTCGGTCGAAGGTCTCGTGCAGGCCTGCAAGGACATCAACCCGGCGCTCGCCTGAGCGCTGCCGAGGCGGGTCGGGCAGGGTGCCCGGTCCGCACCATCCGCGAGGTTCCCGCCCGGTCCGCCGGATGCGGGATCCGGGTTCCGCCGAGCGGCCCGGAACGTCATCCGAAGGTGCTGCATGAACATCCATGAATACCAGGGCAAGGCGGTCCTGAAGGAATTCGGCGTTCCCGTGTCGCGCGGCGTCGCCATCCATTCGGCGGACGAGGCCGAGGCCGCGGCGAACGAGCTCGGCGGGCCGCTCTGGGTCGTGAAGAGCCAGATCCACGCGGGCGGCCGCGGCAAGGGCAAGTTCAAGGAAGCCGCCGCCGGCGAGAAGGGCGGCGTCCGCCTCGCCCGGTCGGTCGCCGAGGTGAAGCAGTTCGCGGGCGAGATGCTCGGCAACACGCTCGTCACCATCCAGACGGGCCCGGCCGGCAAGCAGGTGAACCGCCTCTACGTCGAGGACGGCTCCGACATCGAGAGCGAGTTCTACCTCTCCGCCCTGGTCGACCGCGCCACGGGCCGCGTCGCCTTCGTCGTCTCGACGGAGGGCGGCATGGACATCGAGGCCGTCGCCCACGACACGCCCGAGAAGATCGTGACCTTCTCGGTCGATCCCGCGACCGGCGTCATGCCGCATCACGGCCGGGCCGTCGCCGAGACGCTGAAGCTGACCGGCACGCTCGCCAAGGAGGCCGGCGACCTGATCCAGAAGCTCTATGCCGCCTTCACGGCCAAGGACATGGAGATGCTGGAGATCAACCCGCTGATCGTGACCAAGGACGGGCACCTGAAGTGCCTGGACGCGAAGATCTCCTTCGATTCCAACTCCCTCTACCGCCACAAGGACATCGTGGCCCTGCGCGACGAGACGGAGGAGGACGCCAAGGAGATCGAGGCCTCCAAGTACGACCTCGCCTACATCGCGCTCGACGGCACGATCGGCTGCATGGTCAACGGCGCGGGCCTCGCCATGGCGACGCTCGACATCATCCAGCTCTACGGCGAGAGCCCGGCCAACTTCCTCGACGTCGGCGGCGGCGCCTCGGAGGAGAAGGTCACGGCGGCCTTCAAGATCATCACGTCCGATCCGAACGTGAAGGGCATCCTGGTCAACATCTTCGGCGGCATCATGAAGTGCGACGTCATCGCGAACGGCGTCATCGCCGCCGTGAAGACGGTCGGCCTCAAGGTCCCGCTCGTCGTCCGGCTCGAGGGCACGAACGTCGAGAAGGGCAAGGAGATCATCCGATCCTCGGGCCTCAACGTCATCCCGGCCGACGACCTCGACGACGCGGCGCAGAAGATCGTGGCGGCGATCCGGGCCTGAGGCGCGACGCCCGGCACCGGGGGGCCACGGCATCCACCCTTCGGCGCCCGCCGGTTTCCATCCCTTCCCGCCTATCCGATCCTCCGAAAGTCTCGCATGTCCATCCTCATCGACAAGAACACGAAGGTCATCTGCCAGGGCTTCACCGGCAAGAACGGCACCTTCCATTCCGAGCAGGCGATCGCCTACGGGACCAAGATGGTCGGCGGCACCTCGCCCGGTAAGGGCGGTTCGACCCACCTGAACCTGCCCGTCTTCGACACCGTGCGCGAGGCGCGGGAGAGGACGGGCGCCGACGCCTCCGTCGTCTACGTGCCGCCGCCGGGCGCGGCCGATGCCATCTGCGAGGCGATCGACGCGGAGATCCCGCTGATCGTCTGCATCACGGAAGGCATCCCGGTGCTCGACATGGTGCGCGTCAAGCGCTCGCTGTCCGGCTCGAAGTCCCGGCTCATCGGGCCGAACTGCCCGGGCGTCGTCACGGCGGGCGAATCGAAGATCGGCATCATGCCGGCGAACATCTTCAAGTCCGGCTCCGTCGGCATCGTGTCCCGGTCGGGCACGCTGACCTACGAGGCCGTGTTCCAGACCTCCAACGAGGGCCTGGGCCAGACGACGGCCGTCGGCATCGGCGGCGACCCCGTGAAGGGCACCGAGTTCATCGACATGCTCGAGATGTTCCTGGCGGACGACCGGACCGAGTCGATCGTCATGATCGGCGAGATCGGCGGCTCCGCCGAGGAGGAGGCCGCTCAGTTCATCGCGGACGAGGCGAAGCGCGGCCGCAAGAAGCCCATGGTCGGCTTCATCGCCGGCCGGACGGCGCCTCCCGGACGTCGCATGGGCCATGCCGGCGCCATCATCTCGGGCGGCAAGGGCGGGGCCGAGGACAAGATCGCCGCCATGGAGGCGGCCGGCATCCGCGTGTCGCCGTCGCCCGCCCGCCTCGGCAAGACGCTGG
>JAEUAC010000273.1 GCA_019695455.1 Methylorubrum extorquens
AGGCCCCCGTGGCCGTCCTGATGCCCGCTCCGCCGGCGCCCGCCTCCGACGCCGCTCCGCCCTTCGCCGTCCCGCCGCTGCGCTCGCAGCGGATCGCGGAGCCCTTCGAGGCCCTGCGCGACCGCTCGGACGCGACGCTCGCCGCGACCGGCGCCCGGCCGCGCGTCTTCCTGGCCAATCTCGGCCCCATCGCGGCCTTCTCGGCCCGCACGACGTTCGCGAAGAACTTCTTCGAGGCCGGCGGCGTGGAGGCGGTCGGGAACGACGGCTTCCCGGATCGCGCGGCCCTGGTGGCCGCCTTCCGGGACTCGGGCTGTCGCCTCGCCTGCCTGTGCTCGTCGGACGAGGTCTACGCGGACGAGGCGGTCGAGACGGCTCGCGCGCTCGGGGCGGCCGGCGCCGTGGCGCTCTATCTCGCGGGACGGCCGGGCGCCCTGGCGGACGATCTCGCATCCGCGGGCGTCACCCGGTTCGTGGCGGTCGGAAGCGACATCCTGGCGGTCGCCGGGGAGGCCCAGGACCTCGCGGCCACCCAGGCCTGACGGTCACGCTCCGTTGACCGTGAGACCCTCGAAACCATGCCTCTTGAGCCCCGGGCAAGGTTCCGGGCGCAGAGATCCGCCGACGAGCGGCCGCAACGGCCGCCGGGGGCATCGATGGTTCGAACGGTTCTGTGCTTCACGCTCGGAGCGGTCTCGCCGCTCGCGGGCGTGATCTGGCTCATCGTGGCCTTCTGAAACGCACATCGCCCCGCCGAGGCGGAGCGATGCAGCGGCGGACGGGGTCCGCCGCGTCGGCCGATCCTGGGATCAGCTGAGATGCTTGGACAGGTGCTTGTTCATCTCGAACATGGTCACCTTGTCGACGCCGAACACCTTCTTCAGCTTGTCGTCGGCCAGGATCTCGCGGCCGTTCTTCGGGTTCTGAAGCTTGTTCGACTTGATGTATTCCCAGACCTTGGACACGACCTCGGTCCGCGGGAGCGGCTTCGCGCCGACGATGGCGCCGAGTTCCTTGGAGGGGGTCATCGGCTTCATGAGGGCCGGGTTCACCTTCTTGGGCGGGGCGTCCTTCGCGGCGGCGTCCTTCGCCGGGGCCGCCTTGGTGGTCTTGCCTGCTTCCTTGGCCATTCCCGCCATCTCCTCTCTGTCACGGAATCGTCCGCTGCGCGGTCGCCTCCTTGGGCGGCAGAGAGGGGCGCGTCAACGGCTGGGTCACGCGTTTGTCGAAAATGACGCCGTCCTGCGGCCCCTGGCGCAGGGTTATCGACAGCCCATCCGGCCCGCGCGTCCCGCAGATCAGGCCGGGCCTCCGCCACCTACATTGAAGTTATTTCAAATATAAGCTCTTGCACCGCCTCGCCTTTTCGGTTGCCTCGGGCGGCCGGCCGTGGTCAAGCCGCCGGGTCGGGGATCGAGCCGGAGACCATTGCGTGGCGGAAGTGTCGAAGATCGTGCGGGCCGCGTTCGCCGCCGGGATCCTCCTGGCCGGCGCCCGGACCGCCACGGCCGCCGAGGTCGTGAACGTCTACACGAACCGCGAGCCGGGCCAGTACTCGGCGACACTCGACGAGTTCACCAAGGCGACCGGCATCAAGGTGAACGCCATCTTCTCGGAGCAGGGCCTCGCCGAGCGGATCGCCGCCGAGGGCGAGAAGAGCCCGGCCGACGTCCTCATCACGGTCGATATCGGGCGCCTGCAGCAGGCGATCGATCTCGGCGTCGCGCAGCCCATCCGGTCGGCGGCCGTGGACGCGGCCGTGCCGCGCAACCTGCACGATGCGGACGACCTCTGGACGGCGCTCTCCATGCGGGCGCGCACCATCTACACGTCGAAGGAGCGCGTGCCCGAGACCGCCCTCACCTACGAGGGCCTCGCCGATCCCAAGTGGAAGGGCAAGGTCTGCACCCGCTCCTTCCAGCACCCCTACAACACGGCCCTCACCGCGGCCTTCCTGGTCAAGCACGGAGAGGCGAAGACGAAGGCGTGGCTCGAGGGCGTGAAGGCCAACCTCGCCAAGAAGCCGTCCGGCGGGGACCGCGACGTGGCGAAGGACATCGCGGCCGGGATCTGCGACGTCGGCCTCGGCAATTCCTACTACGTCGGCCTGATGACCAACGGGAAGAACGAGGACCAGAAGAGGTGGGCGGCCGCCGTGCGTCCCGTGCTGCCGACCTTCGAGAACGGCGGCACCCAGGTGAACATCTCGGGCGCCGTGATCGCGAAGCACGCGCCGAACCGCGCCAATGCCGAGAAGCTGCTGGCCTACATGGTCTCGCCCGAGGCGCAGCACGTCTTCGCCGACGTGAACTACGAATACCCGGTCAGGGCTGGCGTGGCCGTGAACCCGCTCATCGCGGCCTTCGGCACGCTGAAGCCGGACCCGATGAAGCTGTCGGACGTCGCCAAGGCCCGCAAGCGCGCCAGCGAACTCGTCGACGAGGTCGGATTCGACCGCTGAGCGTGCCGGTGCCCGATCGGGATTGAGCGCGTGGCGCTCCTTCCCGCGCTTCTCGGGGCCGCCCTCGTGGCGGCCCCGCTCGTCTCGCTCGTCCTGATGGCGGTCTCGGGCGGCTCCGACGCCCTCTCGACGCTCGCCGGCAGCGTCCTGCCGGACGCGCTGCGCCAGACGGCCCTCCTGCTCGGGGGCGTCGCCCTCCTCGCCGGCACGATCGGCGCGGCGACGGCGTGGCTCGTCACGGCCTACCGCTTCCCCGGATCGCGCGTCCTGAGCTGGCTCCTGCCGCTGCCGATGGCGGTGCCGACCTACGTGACGGCGCTCGTCTACGTCGAGCTGCTCGATGCGGCGGGGCCCGTCCGCACCGCCCTGCGCCAGGCCTTCGGACGCCAGGTCTCGGATGGCTGGTTCCCGGAGGTCCGGTCCCTGCCGGGCTGCATCCTCCTCCTGTCCTTCGTCCTCTATCCCTACGTGTTCGTGGCGCTCCGGGCCTCGTTCCTCGGGCGCGAGCCGTCGATCGCGGCGGCCGCGCGCGTGCACGGCGCCTCCCCGCTCCGCACCTTCCGTCACGTGGCCCTGCCGCTCGCGCGGCCGGCGCTCGCGGCCGGCGTGACGCTGGTCCTGCTGGAGGCGCTGAACGACATCGGCGCGAGCGAGTATCTCGGCGTCCGCACGCTGACGGTCTCGGCCTACACGGCCTGGCTCGAACGGGGCGACCTCGTCGGGGCGACGCAGATCGCCTGTTCGGCGCTCGCCGTGGTGGCCCTCATCCTGCTGGTCGAGGCGGCGTCGCGGGAGCGATCCGGCTTCGCGGCCTCGGCCGCCGCGACGGCGCGGCACGAGCCCGCGCCGCTCGACGGCTGGGCCGCCGGTTCGGCGACGCTCGCCTGCGCGGCGCCCATCGCGATCGGCTTCGTCGTGCCCTGCGCCTTCCTGGTCCGGGAGATCCTCCGGCGGGACCTCGTCCGCACAATGTCGCCCGCGTTCCCGGCCCAGATCGGCTACACGCTCGCCTTCGCGGGCGCCGCGACCCTCGTCGTGATCCTCTGGTCCGTCGCGATCGGGATCGCCGGCCGGAGCCGGCCGACGCGGCTGGCGCGCGCGTTCGGAGGGCTCGCCGGGTTCGGCTACGCCGTGCCGGGCACGGTGCTCGTGCTCGGCCTCCTGCCGGTCTTCATGGGGGCGGACGGCCTCCTGTCCGGGGCGATCACGGCGGTCTCCGGCTACGAGCCGGGCCTGCTCCTGATCGGCTCGGGCGCCGGCATCGTCCTCGCCTACACGATCCGGTTCATGCGGATCGGGACCGGCGCCGTCGCGGCGCAGTTCGCCCAGATCCCCGTCGAGGTGGAGCATGTGGCGCGTACCCTCGGCGCGCGCCCACGCGCCCTGGCGCGCCAGATCCAGCTGCCGCTGCTGCGGCCGGCCGTCGCAGGCGCCGCGCTGCTCGTCTTCGTCGATGCCCTGAAGGAGCTTCCGGCGACGCTGCTGCTGCGCCCGCTCAACGTCGAGACCCTGGCGACGCTCGTCTACGGCGCGAATTCGCGAGGCCTGTTCGAGGACGGCGCGCTCGCGGCCCTCCTGATCGTGCTGGCGGGTCTGGGGCCCGTGATCTGGCTGACGCGCGCCACGCGCGTCCGGGCGACCGCTCCCGGCGATCGCCCGGCCAGGGCACCTCAGGCCGCCTTGCGGGCGGACCCGTCGAGCGCGACCTTGAAGGCCGCCTCCGTCTGAGCGCGGATCGCGTCCTCCGTCACGCCTTCGGCGAGCGCGATCAGCGTCATGCCGCCCGATCCCGCCTTGTCGATCGAGAACACGCCGAGATCGGTGATGACGAGATCGACGACGCGCGCACCCGTCAGCGGCAGGTCGCAGCTCTTGAGAAGCTTCGGCGAGACCGAGCCGTCCTTGGCCTTGGCGGAATGCTCCATCACGACCACGACCTTCTTGACGCCGGCCACGAGATCCATCGCGCCGCCCATCCCCTTCACCATCTTGCCGGGGATCATCCAGTTGGCGAGGTCGCCGTTCTCGGCCACCTGCATGGCGCCCAGGATCGAGAGGTCGATATGGCCGCCCCGGATCATGGCGAAGCTGTCGGCCGAGGAGAAGTAGCTCGTGGTGGGCAGCTCCGTGATGGTCTGCTTGCCCGCGTTGATGAGGTCGGGATCCTCTTCGCCCTCGTAAGGGAACGGACCCATGCCGAGCATGCCGTTCTCGCTCTGCAGCTGCACGCTCATGCCGTCCGGGATGTAGTTCGACACGAGCGTCGGGATGCCGATGCCGAGGTTGACGTAGAACCCGTCGCGCAGCTCCTTGGCGGCGCGCTGGGCCATCTGTTCGCGTGTCCAGGCCATGGTGTCTGCTCCTCAGGCTGCGCGCTTGCGGACGGTCCGCTGCTCGATCCGCTTCTCCGCCTGCGGCGTATGGATGATCCGCTTCACGAAGATGCCGGCCGTCATGATGGTGTCGGGGTCGATCTCGCCCGGCTCGACCAGGTTCTCGACCTGCGCGACCGTGACCCGGGCGGCCGTCGCCATCATCGGGTTGAAGTTGCGGGCCGTCTTTCGATAGACGAGGTTGCCCTCGCTATCGCCCTTCCAGGCGTGCACCACGGCGAGGTCGGCGACCAGCCCCGTCTCCATGACGTAGTGCTCGCCCCCGAACTCCCGGGTCTCCTTGCCTTCGGCGATCAAGGTGCCGTATCCCGTCTTCGTGTAGAAGGCCGGGATGCCCGCGCCGCCCGCCCGAATACGTTCCGCGAGCGTTCCCTGCGGGTTGAATTCGATCTCGAGTTCGCCGGCCAGATATTGCTGCGCGAACAGCTTGTTCTCGCCGACGTACGACGAGATCATCTTGCGGATCTGGCGCGTCTCGAGCAGCAGGCCGAGTCCGGCGCCGTCGATGCCGGCATTGTTGGAGATGACCGTGAGACCCTTCACGCCGCTGTCCCGGATGGCGCCGATCAGCACGTCCGGCACGCCGCAGAGGCCGAAGCCGCCGGCCATGACGGTCATGTCGTCCTTCAGCACGCCGGCGAGCGCCGCCGTCGCATCCGCGTGAACCTTCCTCATCGAGTCCTCCCGGACGGCGCGCCGGGCCGTCGGGCCGTCTCTAGCGCGCGGCCCCCGGCGGCGTCCACAACGCTCTCCTCCCCGCCGTTTGACCCGACGCTCGCGGAGGCGAATGCTCGCGCCGTCTCCGGCAGGCGGCCGCCGGCCGCCCTCGCCGGCTGAGGGAACGCCCGTGCAAGAGACGGCTCCGTCCGGGCGGCCCCGGATCCTCCGCGTTCCCTGGCGCCTGCCGCTCGCGCTGCTGGCGGGCCTGATTTTGCTGGCGGCGGCCGTCGCGCCCTGGACGGTCTCGAGCGAGCGGCTGGCGGCGACGCTCACGGAGCGGGCGGCGGCCCGATCCGGCATCCGCATCGTGCCGAACGGGCGCGCGTCGATCGCCCTTCTCCCGATCCCGCGCATCAAGCTCGCCCGGGCCAGCGTCGAGGCGCCCGGCGGCAGCATCCTGGTCAAGGATGCGCAGATCCGGGCCGAGCTCGCCTTCCTCCCCCTGCTCGCCGGCCGCATCGTGCCCGTGGAGGCGACCGTCGTCGGAGGCGCGGTCGCGGCCGACCGCCTGCCCGACGGACGCATTCCCTGGATGACGGCCCTCGCCTCCGTCTTCGCGGCCGAGGCGCGCACGGGCGACGCTCGCCTGCGCCGCCTCGTGCTGCTGCACACCCGCATCGACCTGCAGGATCCCGTCTCGGGCGTCGCGGACCGGCTCGACGACGTCTCGGCCGTCCTGGGCCAGGCCGGCGGTCCCGGGAGCGTGGACGTGGCGGGCTCCGCCCGCTGGCGCGGCGAGGCCGTCGAGTTCCAGGCCTCGGTCGGCGGCAACGGAACGACGAGCGCGGCGGGCGGCGAGACCGTCAGCGTGACGGCGAAGTCCCGTCACGGTCGCGCGACGGCGACCGGCACGCTCGGCCTCGGTGGGACGGGGCTGCGCTTCTCCGGCGAGGTGTCGGCGGCGACGCCGTCGATCCGCGACTTCGCGGGCTGGCTCGGGCGCACCCTGCCGCCGGACACCGATCGCTCGGCCTCGATCGAGGGCACCGTGCGGGCCGATCGGGCGCGGATCGACGTCGTCGGCCTCGCGATCGGGCTCGGGCGGGACCGGCTCGACGGGGCCTTGTCGGCGATCAACGACGGGCAGCCGGACGTGCGGGCGACGCTCGCCGGCACGTCGCTCGATCTCGAATGGCTGCGCCTCGCGATCGCACCCGCCATCGCCGCCTGGAGCGAGACGGGCGCGCAGCTCGGCCTCCCCTCCCCCGATCTCGATCTCCGGCTCTCCGCCGCGGAGCTTAAGCTCGGCAGCCTCACGTTGCGGGATGCGGCCGCGAGCCTCATCGTCGAGGGCGATCGCGTGGAGGCGACGCTGCTGCGGGCCGGGCTCGACGGCGGGGTGGCGAAGGGCCGTGTCCAGGCGGTCCTCGGATCCGACAGGCGGTCCTTGAAGCTGCAGGGCAGCATCGACGGCGTCGAGGCCGCCCCCTTCCTGACGGCGTTCGGCCTTCCTCCGGGCCTGTCCGGCAAGACGTCCGCACAGACGTCGGTCGAGAGCAGCGCGACGGCCGGCGCGAGCCTGCTCGGCGCCCTCGCCGGGCGCGCGGTGGTGACGCTGCGGCGGGGGGCGCTCGCCGGCCTCGACGTTCCGGCGGCGCTCCGGCGGCCGGACCAGCCCGCGGCCGGACGGGGCGGCCGGACCGACTTCCAGACGGTGCAGCTCGCGATCCGCATCGCCGACGGCGTGGCCGAGATCGCCGACGGCACGCTCGACTCGTCGGCCCTGAAGGCATCCCTCGAGGGACGGATCTCGCTCCCCGCCCGCTTCGTGAGCTTCCGGGCGGTGGCCGCCCAGCCCACGGGCCCGGGCGTGACGGTGGACGTCAACGGGCCGTGGTCGGACCCGAACGTGGTCTCGAGCCCGCCGCCGCTCGGGCGCTGATCCGCCGTCCCGGCAGCGGGCGGAGGCGCCTAGCGGGTCCGGTCGCGCCGCAACTCGGCCCAGTGCGCGAGGCGTTCGCCGATCCGCTGTTCCAGGCCGCGACCGGTGGGTTCGTAGAAGACCTGGCGCCCGAGCTTGTCCGGCCAGTAATCCTGGCCCGAGAAGGCGTCGGGTTCGTCGTGGTCGTAGCGGTAGGTCGCGCCGTAGCCTTCGCTCTTCATGAGCTTCGTCGGCGCGTTCAGGATGGTCTTGGGCGGCATCAGCGACCCACCCTCCTTCGCGCTCTTCGTGGCGCGCTTGTAGGCCGTGTAGACCGCGTTCGATTTCGGCGCGGTCGCGAGGTAGATCGTCGCCTGCGCGAGGGCGAGTTCCCCCTCGGGCGAGCCCAGGAAGTCGAACGCGTCCTTGGCGGCGTTGCAGACGACGAGCGCCTGCGGGTCCGCCATGCCGATGTCCTCGATGGCGGCCCGCACGAGCCGTCGCGCGATGAAGAGGCGGTCCTCGCCGGCATCCAGCATCCGGGCGAGATAGTAGAGCGCGGCGTCCGGATCGGAGCCGCGGATCGTCTTGTGCAGGGCCGAGATGAGGTTGTAGTGGCCCTCCTGGGCCTTGTCGTAGATCGGCGCGCGGCGCTGCACGATGTCCTGCAGCGTGGCCGCGTCGAAGGTCTCGCCCTCCTTGGCGGATCGCCAGACCTCCTCGGCGAGGGTGAGCGCCGCCCGCCCGTCCCCGTCGGCCATCCGGGCGAGCGAGGCCCGCGCCTCGGGAGCGAGCGGCAGCGGCCGCCCCTCCGCCGCCTCGGCCCGCAGGAGCAGACGCCCGATCGCCTCCTCGTCCAGCGCCCGGAAGGTCATGACCCGCGCCCGCGACAGGAGCGCCGCGTTCAGCTCGAAGGACGGGTTCTCGGTCGTGGCGCCGACGAGCGTCACCGTCCCGTCCTCCATGACGGGCAGGAAGGCGTCGAGCTGGGCGCGGTTGAAGCGGTGGATCTCGTCCACGAAGAGGAGCGTGCCCTGCCCCGCGGCGCGGCGGCCCCTTGCGGCCTCGAACAGCCTCTTCAGGTCGGCCACGCCCGAGAAGATCGCCGAGATCTGCTCGAAGTAGAGCGACGTCTCGCCCGCGAGAAGCCGCGCGACGGTGGTCTTGCCCGTGCCGGGCGGTCCCCAGAAGACCAGCGATCCGATCGAACGCGCCTCGACGAGCCGGGTCAGCGCGCCGTCCGGCCCGACCAGGTGCTCCTGGCCCACGACCTCCCCCAGGGTCTGGGGACGCAGCCGGTCGGCGAGCGGGCGCGGCGCGTCCCGGTCGAGACCCGCGGCGGCGAAGAGGTCGGACATGGCTCCCGTGTTCGGCCCGGCGGGGTCCCGCGTCAATCGGGGATCGCGGGCCGGCATGGAGCCGGCCCGCGCGGACCCGGGCGCGTCCGCGGCGCGTCAGAAGCCGACGCGGTCGCCGCCCTTGAGCTCGAGGATCGTGCGGGCCTCGTCCGGCGTCGCGACGTCGAGACCGAGTCCCTCGATGACCTGGCGCACGGCCCGCACCTGCTGGGCGTTCGTCTCGGCGAGCTTGCCCGCCCCGATCCACAGCGAATCCTCGAGGCCGACCCGCGCGTTGCCGCCCATGGCGATGGCCATGGCGGCGATCGGGAGCTGGTTCTTGCCGGCGCCGAGCACGGACCAGCGGTACTGGTCGCCGAACAGGCGGTCCGCCGTGCGCTTCATGTGGGCCACGTCCTCGGGATGCGGTCCGATGCCGCCGAGCAGGCCGAAGACGCTCTGGACGAAGAAGGGCGGCTTGATGACGCCACGCTCGGCGAAATGCGCAAGCGTGTAGAGGTGGCCGATGTCGTAGCACTCGATCTCGAACCGGGTGCCGTTCTCCGAGCAGCTCTCCAGGATGAACTCGATGTCCGAGAAGGTGTTGCGGAAGATGCGGTCGCGCGAGCCTTCGAGATAGGGCCGCTCCCACTCGTGCTTGAACTCCTTGAATCGGTTCAGCATCGGGTAGAGGCCGAAGTTCATCGTGCCCATGTTCAGGGACGCGACCTCGGGCTTGAAGTGCTGGGCGGGGCCCACCCGCTCCTGCACGAGCATGGTCGGCGAACCACCCGTCGTGATGTTGATGACGCAGTCCGAGCGCTGCTTGATGACCTGCAGGAAGGGCGTGAACGCCTCGGGCGTCTGGTCCGGCTGGCCCGTGACGGGGTTGCGCGCGTGCAGGTGGACGATGGCGGCGCCCGCCTCCGCGGCGCCGATCGCGGCCTCCGCGATCTCCTCCGGCGTGACCGGCAGGTGCGGCGACATGGAGGGCGTGTGGATCGCGCCCGTGACGGCGCAGGTGATGATGACTTTCCGGCTCATGGCTTGTCCTTGCTTGGGATGGGTCAGGGCTTCGGGGCCTGGTCGCGCTTGTGGGCCATGAGGGCCGTCAGGCGCGCGTCGCGCCAGGCCCCCTTCGCGGCGAGCGCTTCGGCGGACGGCGTGCCGCCCCAGGCGCCGACGAGCTGCGCCACCGTCTCGGCATCGTAGACGCTGGGCGGAGCGGGTTCGGCCGCCACGCGGCGGTAGAAGCCGGTGTAGCGGGCGCAGTAATCCGGGATGCCGCCGGGCGCGTTCAGCTCGATGGTCTCGAACGGCCCCATGAAGGACCAGCGCAGGCCGAGACCGTCCTTGATCGTCGCGTCGAGGTCTTGCGGCGACACCACGCCGTCGCCGACGAGCCGGAAGGCCTCGGCGAGGAGCGCTCCCTGGAGGCGGTTCAGGACGAAGCCTTCCACCTCCTTGCGGACCGTGATCGGGACCTGGTCCACGCTCGCGTAGAGGGCCCGGGCCCGCTCGATCGCGGCCGGGTCCGTCCACGGCGCGCCGCAGAGCTCCACGATCGGCACGAGGTGCGGCGGGTTCACGGGATGCGCGACGAGGCAGCGCGACCGCCCCGGCAGATCCTCCGTGAACAGCGATGCGACGATCGCCGACGTGGAGGATGCGAGGATGGCGTCGGGCGGCGCCATC
This sequence comes from Methylorubrum extorquens, assembly GCA_019695455.1. Taxonomy (GTDB): domain Bacteria; phylum Pseudomonadota; class Alphaproteobacteria; order Rhizobiales; family Beijerinckiaceae; genus Enterovirga; species Enterovirga extorquens_A. The sequence goes on from JAEUAC010000273.1 coordinate 10,468, forward strand.
CGGTCGAGCTCGGCGAAGAGCGCCCGCTTGGCGTCGACCGTCTCGGGGCCGTTCTCCTGGACGAGGGCGACGTCGGCCACGGCCGTCGCGAGATCGGGAGCGAGGCTCACCCGCGCCATGGCGCTCGCCGGATCGGCCACGAGTCCGTGGCGGGCCAGATCGTCGAGCGCCGTGCGGATCAGGCCGGGCGCGGCCGCGAGCGTCGCCGCGTGCGTGTCGAAGAGGCGGACGGACCAGCCCGCCCGGGCGAACACCACGGCCCAGGCCCGCCCGATCAAGCCGGCTCCCACGATGCCGACGGCTCCGCTCGCTGCCACGCTTGTCTCCCTGCCGGATGACGGTGCATTGCCGCCGATCTCGATGCTGGTCAAAGCTCAGGCTCGGACCGAAGTCGAGTCCGAAGGCGGAACACCGCCGAGGTCGCGGGAGGACGGGACATGGATATGGATATCGCGGGCCTGAAGGTGCTCGTCACGGCGGGCGCGGGCGGGATCGGGCTGGAGATCGCCCGGGCGTTCCGGGGGGAAGGCGCGGTCGTCCACGTCTGCGACGTCGATCGCGATGCGCTGGGCGCGCTCGCCGGATCGGACCCGGGGCTCACGGCCTCCTACGCGGACGTGGCGGATCGGGCGGGGGTCGCGACCCTGTTCGAGGAGGCGCTCGCCCGCCTCGGCGGGCTCGACGTGCTGGTGAACAACGCCGGCATCGCCGGTCCGACCGCCCGGGTCGAGGACGTCGCGCCGGAGGATTGGGACCGCACGATCGACGTCTGCCTGACGGGCCAGTTCAACTGCGTGCGGCTCGCCGTGCCTCACCTGAAGGCGAGCCGCAACGGCTCGATCGTCAACCTCTCGTCCGTGGCCGGAAAGGCGGGCTTCGCCCTGCGGACGCCCTATGCGGCCGCGAAATGGGCCGTCGTCGGCTTCACCAAGTCGCTGTCGCGGGAGCTCGGCGAGTTCGGCATCCGCGTCAACGCGATCCTGCCCGGCCTCGTCGCGGGCGACAGGCAGCGGCGCGTGATGGAGGCCAAGGCGCAGCAGCTCGGGCGCTCCTTCGCCGAGATGGAGCAGTCTGCCTTCGCGAACGCCTCCATCAAGGACTACGTCACGGCCCGCCAGCTCGCCGACCAGATCGTGTTCCTGGCCTCCCCGCGGGGCCGGACAATCTCGGGCCAGGCCATCTCCATCGACGGCGACCTGCAGATGCTGGCCTGACCGGCGGTCTCCCCTTCGGCGGGGGGAGCGCCGCCTCAGGTGTGGATCACGCGGCCATACGCATCCAGCACGCTCTCGTGCATCATCTCGGAGAGCGTCGGGTGCGGGAACACCGTATGGATCAGTTCCTCCTCGGTCGTCTCGAGGTTCATGGCGATGACGTAGCCCTGGATCAGCTCGGTGACCTCGGCGCCCACCATGTGCGCGCCGAGGAGCTGGCCGGTCTTCTTGTCGAAGATCGTCTTCACCATGCCCTGGTCCTCGCCGAGCGCGATCGCCTTGCCGTTGGCGACGAACGGGAAGCGGCCGATGCGGACCTCCCGGCCCTGCTCCTTCGCCTTCTGCTCGGTGATGCCGACGGACGCGACCTGCGGCTGGCAGTAGGTGCAGCCCGGGATGAGGCCCTTGTCGAGCGGCTGGGCGTGCTTGCCCGCGATGGCGTCGAGGCAGCGCTCGCCCTCGTGCTCGGCCTTGTGGGCCAGCATGGGCGGACCCGCGACGTCGCCGATGGCGTAGATGCCGGGCACGTTGGTGCGACCGAGGCCGTCCGTCTTGATCGTGCCGCGCTCCATGGCGATGCCGAGCGCCTCGAGCCCGAGGTTCTCGACGTTGCCGACCACGCCGACGGCCGAGATGAGCCGCTCCGCCGTGATCTCCTGCGTCTTGCCGTCGCCGGTCTCGATGGTCGCCGTGATCGAGTCGGCGCCCTTGGCGACCTTCGTGACCTTGGCGCCGGTCAGGATCTTGATGCCCTGCTTCTCGAAGCGCTTGCGGGCGAAGGCGGCGATCTCGGCATCCTCGACGGGGAGGATCTGCGGCAGGACCTCCACGACGGTCACGTCGGCCCCCATGGTCCGGTAGAAGGAGGCGAACTCGATCCCGATCGCGCCCGAGCCCATGACGAGGAGGGAGGTCGGCATCCGCTCCGGGACCATGGCCTCGTAGTAGGTCCAGATCAGCTTCTTGTCGGGCTCGATGCCGGGCAGCGCCCGCGGCCGGGCGCCGGTCGCGACGATGACGTGCTTCGCCGTGTAGGCGCCCGGGCCGAGCGCGCCCTTCGGCGGGGTGGCGCGCTTCGTCTCGCGCACCGTGAGCTTGCCGGGCGCGTCGATCGTCGCTTCGCCCCAGATCACGTCGATCTTGTTCTTCTTCATGAGGAACGCGACGCCGTCCGCGAGCCGCTTCGACACGCCCCGCGAGCGGCCGACCACCGCCGAGGCGTCGAAGCCCACCTTGCCTTCGACCGTCAGCCCGTAATCCTTCGGGTGCTGGAGGTAGTGGTAGATCTCCGCGGAACGCAGCAGCGCCTTGGTCGGGATGCAGCCCCAGTTGAGGCAGATCCCGCCCAGGTGCTCGCGATCGACCACGGCCGTCCGGAAGCCGAGCTGCGCCGAGCGGATCGCCGCCACGTAGCCGCCGGGCCCGGCCCCCACCACGATGACGTCGTATCCATCCGCCATGACGTTCCCCTGCAGGCGGACGAAGCGGCCGCGCTTGGTGCGCCATCAAAGCCGGGGCGGCGGCCGGGTCAAGCACGCGGGTCGCGCCGGATCACCCCGGGTCGCGCGATCGGCGGCGGCGATCACCTCCGATCGGGCCTCGCGCGGCGGCGCCGCGTGGCGCGGACACCGCACCGAGGCCCTGCGCGAACGGCTCAGCTCACGCGCCGCCCGACCCTCCCTCCGCGAAGACCTGCGCGTAGCGCGTCATGGTCGGTTCGTCGGTCAGGTCCAGCCGCAGCGGCGTGATGGAGATGCGGCCTTCCGCCATGGCCTTCAGGTCGGTCCCGTTGCCGGGCTCGAAGGGAGCGCGGTTGAAGCCGATCCAGAAATACGGGTTGCCCCGTCCGTCCCGCCGCTCCTCGACGCCGAGCAGTTCCTTGTCGCGCTTGCCCTGGGCCGTGATGGCGATGCCCGCGACATCGCCGGGCTCCCGGTCCGGGAAGTTCACGTTCACGACCGTTCCCTCGGGGATGCCGGCCTCCAGGATCAGCCGGGTCACGCGGGCGGCGTGGTGCTCGCCGCAGTCCCAGCGGATCGCGTCCCGCCCCGCCTTGCCGTAGGCCTGCGAGAAGGCGATCGACGGGATGCCGAGGACGGTGCCCTCCATGGCGCCCGCGACCGTGCCCGAATAGATCACGTCCTCCGCGACGTTGGAGCCGCGGTTGATGCCGGACAGGATCAGGTCCGGCCGCCGGTCGCCGAGGACGTGGCGCGTCGCCATGATCACGCAGTCGCTCGGCGTGCCCTTGATGGCGAAGCGCTTGTCCGCGACCTCCCGGAGCCGCAGCGGATCCGAGAGCGAGAGGGAATGCGAGACGCCGGACTGGTCGAATTCCGGCGCCGCCGTCCAGACGTCGTCGGAGAGTTCGGCCGCCACCCGCTCCAGGACCTCGAGACCGGGCGAGTGGATGCCGTCGTCGTTCGTGATGAGAATGCGCAACGCTTGGTCCTTCCGGGCGGTCAGCCGCCGATCCGCTCCAGCCCGCCCATGTACGGGCGCAGCACCGCCGGGACCGTCACGGTGCCGTCGGCCTCCTGGTAGTTCTCGAGCACGGCGATCAGCGCCCGGCCGACCGCCGTGCCCGAGCCGTTCAGCGTGTGGACGAAGCGCGGCCCCTTGGCCTCCTTCGGCCGGTAGCGCGCGTTCATGCGCCGCGCCTGGAAGTCGCCGCAGACCGAGCAGGACGAGATCTCGCGATAGGTCCCCTGCCCCGGCACCCAGACCTCGATGTCCCAGGTCTTGGTGGCCGCGAATCCCATGTCGCCCGTGCACAGCGTCATCACGCGATACGGCAGGTCGAGCTTCCGCATCACGGCCTCCGCGCAGCCGAGCATGCGCTCGTGCTCCTCGGCGGATCGTTCGGGCGCGACGATCGAGACGAGCTCGCACTTGGTGAACTGATGCTGGCGGAGCATGCCCCGCGTGTCCCGCCCGGCCGCTCCGGCCTCGGCCCGGAAGCAGGGCGTCAGCGCCGCGAAGCGCAGCGGAAGCTCGTCCTCCGACAGGATCGTCTCGCGGACGAGATTGGTGAGGGGCACTTCGGCCGTGGGGATGAGCCAGTGATCCTGCGTGCGGAACATGTCGTCGCGGGATTTCGGCAATTGTCCGGTGCCGTAGACGCTGTCGTCGCGCACCATCAGCGGAGGGCTTACCTCCGTGTAGCCGTGCTCGGTCGTGTGCAGGTCGATCATGAACTGCCCGAGCGCGCGCTCCATCCGGGCGAGCTGTCCGCGCAGCACGACGAAGCGGGAGCCGGAGAGCTTCGCCGCCGCCTCGAAATCCATGAGGGAGCCGCCGCCGCCCTTCCAGGCCTCGCCGAGCTCAAAATGCTGCTTCGCGTCGGCGATGGTGCGAGGCGTGCCCCAGGTCCGGTACTCGACGTTGCCGGTCTCGTCCGGGCCGTGCGGGACGTCGGGACCGGGCAGGTTCGGGATCTCGGCGAGCCGGTCCGCCAGCGCCTTCGAGGCCTCGCGCTCGCTGTCCTCCAGCTCCGGGACGTAGCCCTTCAGGCGGGCGACCTCGTCCATCAGGGACTTGGCCCGCACCTCGTCGCGGGCCTTCTTGGCCGAGCCGATCTCCTGCGAGAGCGCGTTCCGGCTCTCCTGAGCCGTCTGGAGGGCCAGGATGGCGCCCTTTCGCGCGTCGTCCAGCGCGAGCAGCTCGGCCGAGAGCGGCGCGAGCCCGCGCGCCGTGAGGCCGGCATCGAAGCCGGTCGGGTTCTCGCGGATGAGGCGGATGTCGTGCATCTCAGGGTCCCGTCGGTCCGCGGCGGCGACGCCGTCCGGGGGCTGCTCGCCCGCCGTCTCCGACCGGACCGGCGACGGTCACGGTTGGCCGGAGACGATGGCGGGCCATGCCGGGTTCATGGCCAAGATCCGCCGGACTTTCCAGTCCCGGAGCGAAATACCCGTCCGCCCGTGCCGACGACGGTCGGCATCCGGGGCGGCCTGGGTCCCGACTTGCGTCGCGACGAGCGGCTGGCCGCTACGTCGCGGCGGAGACCGCGTCCGCCTTGGCGCGCTTCCGTTCGGCCATGACGACCGCCACGATCGAGACCTCGTAGAGGAGCAGCGTCGGGACGGCGAGCGCCACTTGGCTGATCACGTCCGGCGGCGTCAGCACGGCCGCGATCACGAAGACGATCACGATGGCGTAGCGCCGCTTGGACTTGAGGAAGGCGGAATCGATGATGCCGGCCCGGGCGAGCAGCGTCAGCACGACCGGCAGCTGGAAGCAGATGCCGAAGGCGAAGATGAGCGTCATGATCAGCGAGAGGTACTCGTTGACCTTCGGCAGGAACTGGATGTTCGGCCCGTCCAGCTGCCCGAGCTGCTGCATGTTGACGGAGAACCGCATCAGGAGCGGCATCGCCATGAAGTAGACGAGGAGCGCGCCGAGGAAGAACAGGACCGGCGTCGCGACCAGGTAGGGCAGGAAGGCGCTCCGCTCGTTCTTGTAGAGCCCGGGCGCCACGAACTTGTAGACCTGCGTCGCGATGACGGGAAAGGCGAGGAACCCCGCGCCGAACACGGCCACCTGGATCTGCGTGAACAGGAACTCCAGCGCGTGCGTGTAGATCATCGGCGCGTTGTGCTTGCCGACGGCCCAGACATAGGGCTGGACCAGGATGTTGTAGATGTATTTCGCGAAGCCGAAACACAGCACGAACATCACGACGAACG
>JAEUAC010000446.1 GCA_019695455.1 Methylorubrum extorquens
CGGCCGCGCCTGTCGCCGCCGGCCGCCTCGCCGGCCCGGAGAGCCGCGAGCAGCCGCTCGTGCAGCGGCATCCCCGCGCCGGCCGCGAAGGCGGCCGCACTGTCCGCGACGACCGCCGGCCCGGCCAGCATGTTGCCGGCGACCGAGAACGTGTCGTGGACGGCGTGGCCGCACCACGGCACGCAGTCCGAGCCCGTATGGGCGGCATGGCCGCCCGCGAGGTCGAGCGCATGGACCTGACGGTCGGCCCGCCCCGCATCGGGCTCGGTCAGGGCGCGGATCACGGCCTCGGCCGGCAGCCCCTCCTGCAGGAGGTCGAGGCCGCGCGGTCCATAGAAGGGGTTCGTGAAGGCCTGGGTCGCGACCGCACCCACGCCGGTCCGGACGAAGGGCACCCGGCCGCCCACCGCGAAGGCGCAGGTCGCGACCGCGATGCCGAGCTGGCCCGTCGCGGGATCGCGGGCGACGATGGACCAGGTCATGCGCCTATCGCCCCGCCGCGTAGCCCTGCATGCCGCGCGGGTTCGCGGCCGCGCGCCGGCGGACCCCGTCGCGCGAGGCGGCCGTGAGCCGCCCTTCCGACCAGTCGTCCCCGACCTCGACGACGTGGCCGCGGCGGCGCAGCTCGGCGATCGTCGCCTCCGGCATCCGGCCCTCGACCACCACGACGCCCGGCCGGGAGGTCCGCGGCCAGAACGAGCCCGGGAAGTGTTCCGTGTGGAAGGCCGGCGCGTCGATCGCCTGCTGCAGGTTCATGCCGGCGTGGATGTGCCGGAGCAGCATCTGCGGGATCCACTGGTCCTGCTGGTCGCCGCCCGGCGATCCCCAGGCGAGGTAGGGCTGGCCATCGCGGAGCGCCATCGTGGGCGAGAGCGTGGAGCGCGGCCGCTTGCCCGGCGCGAGGCCCGCCGGGTGGTCGGCGTCGAGCCAGAACATCTGGCCGCGGGTGCCGAGCGGGAAGCCGAGTTCCGGGATCACGGGCGACGAGTGCAGCCAGCCGCCCGACGGCGTGCCGGACACCATGTTGCCCTCCCGGTCGACGATGTCGAAATGGACGGTGTCGCCGCGGACGGCGCCGATCCTTTCGAGCCGCCGCGCATCCTCGGCGGGCGCGATCCGGCCGACGGTCGGCTCGCCCGCCCCGCTCGCGCCGACCGCGACCCGCGCCCCGCCGGCCCGGGCGCCGATGGCCTTGCCGAAGCCCGCGATGGTTCCGGGACGCAGGTCCATGGACGCCGCCTCGCCGACGAGCGTGCGCCGGTCGGCGTTGTATTCGGCGGACAGGAGCCGGGCGACCGGCACGTCGACGAAGTCCGGGTCGCCGTAGAACGTGTCCCGGTCCGCGAAGGCGAGCTTGGCGCATTCCACCACGAGGTGGACGAAGTCCGGCCCCGACGGGTCCATGCCGTCGAGCGCGAAGCCGGACAGGAGGGCGAGCTGCTGCAGCGTCGCGAGCCCCTGCGTCCAGGGTCCGCATTTGAGGACCGTGTAGCGCCCGTAATCGTAGGAGATCGGCGCCTCGACGCTCGCCTCCCAGCCCGCCATGTCGTCGGCCGTGAGGAGCCCGCGATGCGCCCGGCCGGACGTGTCCATCACGTCGTGCGTCGCGCAGAACCGGCCGATCGCCTCCGCGACGAAGCCCTTGGACCAAACGGCGCGGGCACGCTCGATCTCGGCCTCCCGGCCGCCCTCGCCGCTCTCCGCCTCGTGGAGGATGCGCTCGTAGGTGGCCGCCATGGCGACGTTGGTGAAGAGCGCCCCCGTCTCGGGCACCTGGCCGCCCGGCAGGTAGATGGCGGCCGAGCTCGTCCAGTGCTCGCGGAACATGCCCTCGACCGTCGCGATCGTGGCCGGGATGCGCTCGACCAGCGGGAAGCCGTCACGGGCGTAGCCGATCGCGGCCTCCAGCACGTCGCGGAGCCGCATGGTCCCGTAATCGCGCAGCAGCAGCATGTAGGCCTCGAACGGGCCCGGCACGCAGGCCGGCAGGAGGCCCGTCCCCGGCACCATGTCGAGCCCGAGCTCGGCGAATCGCGCGAGGGTCGCGGCGGCGGGCGCCGGGCCCTGCCCGTTGATGACCTCGGGCGTCCCCTTGCGGACGTCGAAGACGATGAGGGGCACGTCGCCGGCCGGCCCGTTCAGGTGCGGCTCGACGACCTGCAGCACGAAGGCCGTCGCGACCGCCGCGTCGAAGGCGTTGCCGCCGCGCTCCAGGATGCCCATGCCGACCGCCGTCGCGATCCAGTGCGTGGAGGCGACGACGCCGAACGTGCCGTCGATCTCCGGCCGCGTGGTGAAGGGGTTGGACGGCAAGGCACTCACGCGGAACTCTCCGGGGTTGCACGACTTATGCGCCGGTTCGATCCGGGGGCCAATCGTCTCGGCTGCACTCGCGATCCTTTGCACCGATCATGCTTGGCCCGCCTTGCAGACCCCGCTACGCTCAGGCGGACAGGAGCACTCGACCCATGCGTTTCGCCAAGCTCGGCTTCGCCGCCCTCGCCCTCACGTTCGCGGGAGCGGGCGCGCAGGCGCAGACCCTGAAGGTCGGCTCCAAGAACTTCACGGAGCAGTTCGTGGTGGCCGAGCTGTACGCGGCCGCGCTGGAGAATGCCGGCTACAAGGTGGAGCGGAAGATCAACCTCGGCGCGACCCTCGTCGCCCAGGAGGCGCTGCGCACGGGCGCCATCGACCTCTATCCGGAATACACGGGCACCGGCCTTCTCGCCGTCATGAAGGCGACGGGCAAGCAGTCGACCGACCCGAAGGTCATCTTCGATCAGGTGAATTCCTACTATCAGAAGGAGTTCAACCTCTCCTGGCTGAAGCCGTCCGGCATCAACAACGGCTATGCGATCGTGGTCCGGCCGGACACGGCCAAGGAATACGGTCTGAAGACGCTCAGCGACCTCGGCAAGGTGTCCGGCAAGCTGCGGCTCGGCGCGGGGTCGGAGTTCTTCGATCGCTACGACGGCCTGCCCGGGCTCAAGGAGGTCTACGGCATCGGCTTCGCCGAGAGCCGCCAGTTCGCGGCGCTCCGGCTGCGCTACGAGGCGCTGGCGCAGAAGCAGGTCGACGTCGCGAACGGCTTCTCGACCGATTGGCAGATCGCGGCCGAGCGCTTCGCGGCGCTCGAGGACGACAAGAACCTGTTCCCGCCCTACCAGCTCGCGCCGGTCGTCCGCCCGGACGTCGCCAACGACGCCAAGGCCGTGGCCGCGCTCGAGAGCGTGAACGCGCTCCTCGACAACGCGACCATGCAGGAGCTGAACCGTCAGGTCGAGGTCGACAAGAAGGAGCCGCGCCGGGTCGCGGCCGACTTCCTGAAGGCCAAGGGCGTCATCAAGTAGGGGCGTGGCCCTCCGGGGCGGCCTCGCCGGACCCCTCAACCGCCTGGGCGGCACGCCGGAGCCGGCGGCCGTCGAGGTGGGCGGGCGCGTGTCGGTGACGATCGCCGACGTGGTCGCGGTCGCGCGGGAGGACAGGCCGGTCGCGGTCGCCCCCTCCGTCGGGGCGCGGCTGCGCGACGCCCGGAGCGCGCTCGACGCGGCCGCGGCGGGCGGCGCGGCCGTGTACGGGCTGACGACCGGGCTCGGCGCCGCCGTCGACACGCGGCTCACGCCCGACGACCTCGCCGCCTTCCAGGCCCGGGCGATCCCGGCGCGCGCGGTCGCCGTGGGCCCCCACCTGTCGCGGGAGGAGGTGCGGGCCGCCTTGTTCTGCCGCCTGGCCGGGCTGGCGCAGGGCGCGTCGGGCATCACGCCGGCCTTTCTCGACACGCTCGCCGCCATGCTGAACCGCGGCCTGCACCCCGTCGCGCGCCGGACCGGTTCCCTGGGCGAGGCGGATCTCGCGCCGCTCGCGGGCCTCTTCCGGATCCTGTCGGGCGGCGGCGAGGCGGAGTTCGGCGGCACGATCCTGCCCGGTCCCGAGGCCCTGGCGCGGGCCGGCATCGCGCCGCCGCCGCTCGGCCCCAAGGACGGGATCGCGCTCATCAACGCGAACGCGGCGACCGTCGGATCCGCCGCGCTCGTCCTCGCCGATGCCGGACGCGTCCTCGCGGCCGCGATCGGTGCGGGCGCGCTCGGCCTCGAGGCCTTCCGCGCCAACCTCTCGGTCATCGATCCGCGGACGACGGCCCTCCGGCCGGCGCCGGGCCAGGCCGCCATGGCGGCGCGGCTGCGGGACCTTCTCGCGGGGAGCGACCTGTTCGAGCCCGGCCGGGCGAGGCGGGTGCAGGACCCGCTCTCGTTCCGCTGCCTCGCGCCCGTCGCCGGCTGGGCCGCCCTCAAGCTCGACGAGGCGACCGGCGCGGTCGAGGCGGACCTCGCCGGCGCGGGCGACAGCCCGGCCTTTCTCGCCGACGACGGAACCTATCTCTCGACCGTGAACTTCGACACCACCGCCATCGCGCTCGCCTTCGAGGCCCTGGGCCAGGCGCTCGCCCATGTCGCGACGCTCGCGGCGTTCCGGATCACGAAGCTGATGTCGCCCTCCGTGTCCGACCTGCCCCGCTTTCTCGCGCGCGATCCGAGCCGCACCGGGTTCGCGACGGCCGGCAAGACGGCGGCCGTGCTGGAGGCCGAGATCCGCCACCTCGCCCTCCCCGTCGGACCGATCACGATGCCCGTGGCGGACGGCGTCGAGGATTACGCGCCCTCGACGCCGCGCATCGTCGAAAAGACGCGGGCCCTCCTCGCCGCCCTCGCGCGGCTCGCCGCCGTCGAGCTCGTCGTCGCGGCCGCCGCCGTCG
>JAEUAC010000453.1 GCA_019695455.1 Methylorubrum extorquens
CGTGGTCGAGGTGCCGGCCCCGGCCAAGGCGGCGGCCGCCAAGCCCGCCGCGGCCGCGACGCCCGCCGCGACCCCGGCTCCCGCGAAGCCCTGACGCGACGTCCGAGGCGGCCTCCCCGGCCGCCTCGGCTGTCCGCGACGACCCGATCGGTTTCGGAGATTGCGATGTCCCCCCTCCCCACCCTCGCCGCCGCCTTTCTCGGCGCCGGCATCGCGACGGGCGCCACGGCCGCCTTCGCGTCCGACCTCGACTGCGCCGTGCCGTCCGCCTCGCGCAGCGTCGACGCCTCCCTGGCGAAGGCGCTCCGCGGCGCGGAACGCCATCCGGGCCTCGACGGCGACATCCGGGCCGCGATCGGCCGCATGGCGGCGGCCGGGATGGCCAAGGGCGAGATCGTCGACCGCCTGGTCGAGGCGTATTGCCCGCTCGTGAAGTCCGATCCCGTCCTGACCTTCGACCAGAAGCAGGAGGCCGTGCGCAGCTTCGCGAGCGCCGTGACCGACACGGTCTTCGCGCCCGCGGACGCGCCGGAGAGCATCCTCCTCTCCGTGGCGATCCCGCCCGCCCTGTCCGAGCAGATCCAGGTCGCGGCCGCGAAGCGGGGGCTCACCCGCTCCGAATGGGTCCGCGACGCCCTCACGGCCCGGCTCGCCCGGCCCTGAAGCCGGCCGCCGCGCGAAATTCGTCGGCGGCGGACCTTGCGCCCCGGGTCGAATCCCCCTATCTCCGCCTTGCCCAATTTCGCACGTGCCTGTGGCAGTGTGTCGGTTGGTGGGCATCCGGACAAGAGGCCGGACAGCCGCCAGGGATTTAGGAGCGTTGCCGACGGGGTTGGATCCCCTCAGGCGGTTCTCCAGGTGGAAACACCGATCCCGACAACAACCGGCAGCCGGAGGGAAAACCGGCGAACCCCGCTCTCCACGGGGGACGCAGCTTGAAGCAACGACGAACGGGCTTTTTTGGTCTCGTCCGCCCTCCACAGGCGGACACCGAAGAGGCTTGTTTCTCTTGCCGGGCGTGCGGATGGGTCTCTCATCCAAACGAAGGCAGCATCGTCGGGTTTGACGGTGCGTTCGATGGCTCCCGTGTCTCCACAGCACGGGGCGTCGCGACGCATTGGCTTCCCAATGACGCCGGGTGGCGAAGGGATCTCCTTCCCGCCTGATTTTCAACCGGGGCCGGCCGTGCCGGCACGTTGAACCTTCTGGGGAGAGCGCCATGACGGAGCGCATCCGTGATTTCCTGTCCGACCGCCGACGCGCGGGGCTCGACGACGGCCCGGTGCTCGTGGTGGACCTCGACGTGGTTCGCGAGAACTACGGCAAGTTCGCCCGCGCCCTGCCCGACACGCGCGTGTTCTACGCCGTGAAGGCGAACCCGGAGCCGAAGCTGCTCGCGGTGCTGGCCGAACTCGGCTCGTGCTTCGACACGGCGTCCGTGGCCGAGATCCGCATGGCGCTCGCCGCCGGCGCGAGCGCGGACCGCATCTCGTTCGGCAACACGATCAAGAAGGAGCGCGACGTCGCGGCCGCCCTGCGGCTCGGCGTGCGCCTCTTCGCGGTCGATTGCGAGGTCGAGGCCGAGAAGATCGCTCGCGCGAAGACCGAGACGGGCGCCGAGGACGTGCGCGTGTTCTGCCGCATCCTCTGCGACGGCGCGGGCGCCGAATGGCCGCTGTCGCGGAAGTTCGGCTGCGAGCCCTCCATGGCGGTGGACGTGCTCGAGCACGCCCATCGGCTCGGGCTCGAAGCCTACGGCGTGTCCTTCCATGTCGGCTCCCAGCAGCCGAACACGGAGGCGTGGGACGGTGCCCTCGGATCGGCGTCGTGGATCTTTCGCGAATGCGCCGAGCGGGGCATCCACCTCGGCATGGTCAATCTCGGCGGCGGGTTCCCGACGAAGTATCTGAAAGACGTTCCGGCGGTCGAGGCTTACGGCAACTCGATCTTCCGGGCGCTCTCGAAGCACTTCGGCAACCAGCTGCCCGAGACGATCATCGAGCCGGGCCGCGGCATGGTCGGCAATGCGGGCGTGATCGAGTCCGAGGTCGTTCTCGTCTCCGAGAAGAGCAAGAGCGCGGACGAGATCCGGTGGGTCTACCTGGACATCGGCAAGTTCGGCGGCCTCGCCGAGACGATGGACGAGTCGATCCGCTACGACATCCGGACCGTGCACGACGAGGACCGCCGGGTCCCCTGCGTGCTCGCCGGACCGACCTGCGACTCGGCCGACGTGATGTACGAGAAGACGCCGTATTGGCTGCCGGTCTCGCTCGAGATCGGCGACCGCGTCCTCATCGAGGGCACGGGCGCCTACACGTCGACCTACTCGTCCGTCGCCTTCAACGGCCTGCCGCCGCTCGAGACCGTCGTCATCTGACCAGCGAGCGGGGCTCCACCCCGCTCGTCATCCCGGGGAGCCCGCGCGAGCGGGCGTGTCGAAGGACGCACGACCGTCGTGCGGGCTTCGGGACGGCGCGCCGCGCCTCCCCGGCATGACGAACCTCCGACCATTCCCTCACTTCCCGAACGGCCGCCGGGCCTCGCCCGGCGGTGCGAGGGCTGTCGTCTCCCATCTCCAGCGCCCTGGGAGGGCCGGCCTATGTTCGCCATCCGTCACGAGATCCCGTCCGACGTCGCGTCCCGCGAGGCGCTGCTCGACCGCTGCTTCGCGGGCGACCGCTTCCGCAAGACGTCCGAGCGCCTGCGCGAGGGGCGCCTGCCCGCCGAAGGCCTGTCGCTCGTGGTGGACCACGACGGCGCGGTCGCGGCGACCGTGCGGCTGTGGCACGTTGCGGCCGGCCCGGGGCGTCCCGCGCTCCTGCTCGGGCCCATCGCGGTCGATCCGGCCCTGCAGGGGCTCGGGATCGGCTCCAAGCTGATGCGCGAGACGCTGGAGCGGGCCCGCGACCTCGGCCATGGCGCCGTGCTGCTCGTGGGCGATGCGCCCTACTACGCCCGGTTCGGCTTCGCGGCCGCGACGGTCGCGGATCTGTGGCTGCCCGGCCCCTGGGAGCCGGGGCGCTTCCAGGGCCTCGAGCTCGTCCCGGGCGCTCTCGCGGGTGCGGCGGGCCTCGTCTCGCCGACGGGCGCGCGACGACCCCTGCCGGCCTTCCGCGACCTGCTGAGGCAGGCGGAGCCCGGCACGGCCCGGGCCGCCTGAGCGTCAGGCCGGATGGGAGGCGGCGGGATCGGTCCCGCCGCCGCCGTGGCCCGGCATGCCGGCGAGAAGCCGCTTGAGGCCGTAGCCCACCCCCACGATCCCGAAGCCGGCCAGCAGGATCGCGACGGGGTGCGGCCCCAGCCGCTCGAACACCTGCGTGTAGAAGTGGATGGCGCCGAACACGGTCGCCGCGATCAGGGGCCAGCGTCGGTTGTCGCGCCAGGCCCAGAGGCCGGCCGCCACGAGGGCCAGGGCCCAGGCCACCGTGAAATGTAGGGGCGAGACCCGCACCCCGCCGATCCGGTCGCCCCAGAGCGAGCCGACCAGGAAGGCGAGGTTGGCGAGAAGCGCGGCCGTCCGGGCCGCGACGAGCGCCAGGCGCTCGTAGCGCGCCGGAAGGCGCGTCGCCGCCGCCACGAGGCCGATGGCGAGCAGCGCGAAGACGGCGATCGTGACCACGGGGGCATCGATCACGAGCGTGTACTGCGCGTGACCGTACCGGCTCGAGGCGCCGAGGGCGCTCGACAGGAGGAGCACGGAGCCGGCCGCCAGGAGGCCGTTCTCCGCCACGATCGCGGCCCCGACGGCGAGCAGGGCGGCGAGCAGGAAGGTGCGGGCCGAGCCGCCCTCCAGCAGCACGAGGCCGGCCGCGAGGAGCGCGGTGCCGATCACGAGCGTGATCTGGCCGAGCAGCGCCCAGCGCCGCCCGCCCCGGAGCACCAGCGCGAGACCGAGCGCCCCGAGGACGAGGCCCGGCGGCAGGAGGCCGCGGAGCCCGCCCCCGAGCGCGACGAAGCCGAGCGTGACGGCGACGACGCCGAAGCCGATCAGGATGTTGACGGCGAGTTCGGTCGTCTGGTGACCGGCCATCGCGCGGAGCCGGTCGCGCTGCGCGGGCGTGACGACGCCCTCCTGCAGGGCGCGGTCCAGATCGATCAGCACCTTCATGGCGGCGGCACCCGGACGGAGCGGCTCCCGTCACGGCTCCCTTAGACCAGCGGAGTGGTTGCCGCCCGGTTTCGCCCCTCGCGGCGCCGCCTGCCCTTCCACCCGGATGCCGCGGCACGATATAGGTCGGGCGAAATCGCCGTCAGGATCCATCATGTCGGACAAGATCCCCGTCACCGTGCTGACCGGCTACCTCGGCGCCGGCAAGACCACCCTCCTCAACCGCATCCTCACCGAGCAGCACGGCAAGCGCTACGCCGTCATCGTCAACGAGTTCGGCGAGATCGGCATCGACAACGAGCTCGTCGTCGGGGCCGACGAGGAGGTGTTCGAGATGAACAACGGCTGCATCTGCTGCACCGTCCGCGGCGACCTCATCCGCATCATCGAGGGCCTGATGCGCCGCAAGGGCCAGTTCGACGCGATCATCGTCGAGACGACGGGCCTCGCGGACCCGGCGCCCGTCGCCCAGACCTTCTTCGTCGACGCGGACGTGGCGGAGCGCGCGCGCCTCGACGCCGTCGTGACGGTCGCGGACGCGAAGTGGCTGTCCGAGCGCCTGAAGGACGCCCCGGAGGCGAAGAACCAGATCGCCTTCGCGGACGTCATCCTCCTGAACAAGGTCGATCTCGTCGACGAGGCGGCCCTGGCCGACGTCGAGGGCCGGATCCGGGCCATCAACCCCTCCGCCACGATCCACCGGACGCAGAACTGCGCGATCCCGATCGCCGACGTCCTCGACCGCAAGGCCTTCGACCTCGACCGCATCATGGAGGTCGAGCCCGAGTTCCTGGAGCCCGGCCACCATCACCACCACGACGACGAGATCGATTCCTTCTCGTTCCGGGCCGGCGAGGTGAATCCCGACAAGTTCATGCCGTGGATCTCGGAGCTGACCCAGACGGAGGGCCCGAACATCCTGCGCTGCAAGGGCATCGTGGCCTTTCCGAAAGAGCCCAAGCGCTTCGTCTTCCAGGGCGTCCACATGATCCTGGACGGCGACCTCCAGCGCGACTGGAAGCCGGACGAGAAGCGCGAGAGCCGCGTGGTCTTCATCGGCCGCGACCTGAACGAGCGCGCCATCCGGGACGGCTTCATGGCCTGCGCGGCGTGAGGGGGTCCGGTTCGCGGATGCGTCCGGCATGAGCGGCACGCTCACCTCCATCGCCGACCAGGTCCGGCCGCTCGCGGCGGGCGCGGAGGTCGTCGGCATCGCCTGGCTCGGCGAGGCGCCCTGCTTCGCGCTCGCGGACGGGACGATCCTGCGGGCGCCCGAGGGCGGCGAGACCCGCGCGCCGGCCCACCCGGCGGGCGCGATCCTGACCGCCGTCTCCGACGCGAAGCGGCTCGTGACGGCCGGCGACGACGGACGCGTCGTCGAGACCCTCCCCGACGGCACCTCCCGGGTGCTGGCCGAGACGGGCGGCGCCTGGGTGGACGCGCTCGCGCTCCATCCCGACGGCGCGATCGGCTACGCGGCGGGCCGGCGGGTCACGGCGCGCGACGCCAAGGGCCGGACCCGGACCTTCGAGGCGCCCTCCTCGGCGCGCGGCCTGTCCTTCGCGCCGAAGGGGTATCGGCTCGCGATCGCCCATTACGGCGGGGCGACGCTCTGGTTTCCGAACCTCGAGCCGAAGCCGGACCTGCTCGACTGGAAGGGCTCGCATCTCGACGTCGTCTGGTCGCCGGACGGGCGGTTCGTCGTGACCTCCATGCAGGAGAACTCCCTGCACGGCTGGCGTCTCCAGCCCGATCGCGGCCACATGCGGATGTCGGGCTACACGGCCAAGCCGCGCTCGCTGTCCTGGTCCTTCGGCGGGGCCTGGCTCGCGACCTCCGGCGCCGACGCCGCGATCGTGTGGCCGTTCGGGTCCAAGGAAGGGCCGATGGGCAAGGCCCCGCGCGAATGCGGCGTGCGGCACGCCCGCGTGACGCGGGTCGGGTTCCACCCGCACGTGAACGTGCTGGCCGTCGGCTACGAGGACGGCTGCGTCCTCCTCGTGCGCTTCGACGACGGGGCCGAGCTCCTGGCGCGGCGCCCCGACGAGGACAAGAACCCCGTGACGGCGCTCGCCTGGGACAAGGCCGGCGGCCGCCTCGCCTTCGGCTGCCAGGACGGCGCCGCCGGCATCCTGACCATCGCCTGACCGGGTCCGGCCTCCCCCCACGCGCGGCAGGCCCGGCAGACCCGGCAGGCCGCGCGCGGTCCGGTTCGTGCGTGCGTCGAGGCGCCTCCTCGGGCCGGCGCGGGCCGGGCGGCAGGAACCGAAGAGGCGGCCCGGCCTTGTCCGGCGGAACGGTGTCCGCATGATCGCACGCATCCTCGCCCTTGCGCTCGGCGTCTTCACGGGCCTCGCGGCCTCCCAGGCACCGGAATTCGCGCAGCAATACCGGCAGCGGATCGGCGGCGCCGTCGACGAGCTGCGGCGCGTCGTGGCGCGGTTCGACGAGAGCGCCCAGGCCTCCGGCCTCACGCGCCAGGAGGCGATCGCGCGGCTCGCGATCCAGCCCGAGCCGCTGGCCCAGCGGCAGGGGCCCGCCATGGCGGAGGTGGTCGACCGGCTGGACCGGCTCGAGGCGCAGCGCGCCGCGGTCGCGAACGCGGCCCCCTTCGAGCGCCTGGCCGTGCTGGCGCGCGGCTTCGACGGGCCGCTCGCCCGCGCGACCTATCTCGACTTCGAACCCGCCTGGCCGGCGACGAGCGAGGGGCTGGTCATCGGCGGCGCGGGCTTCCTCGTCGGCTGGCTCGGGCTGCGCACGCTGTTCCGCGGC
>JAEUAC010000067.1 GCA_019695455.1 Methylorubrum extorquens
CCCGTTCGCATCCCGGGACCACACACGGTCGACGAAGCCGGCGAGCGTCTGCATCGGGCGTTGGTCGCCGATGCCGTGGATCACCAGGACGGCCTGCTTGCGCTGCATGGCTGATGCCCGCAAAAAACAATCCGAAGTAGATGGTCGCGGTGTCGCAACAACCTGTCAAGGTGTTCGCGGGAGCCCTGCCTCCACGGCGTCCAGGAAGGCGCGCACCTCGGGAAGGCCGCCTTGCTCCAGCGCGGAGACGTGGTCGATGCCGGGCAGCGTCACGCGCCGCTTCGGCTCGACGGCGGCCGCGAAGAGCAGTTCGGACTGGGCGGACGGGATCACGCCGTCCTGCTCGCCGTGCAGGACGAGGAGCGGCGCCCCGATCCGGGCGACGCGGTCGATCGACCGAAACTGGTCGCGCATCAGGAGCGCGACCGGCAGGTACCAGAACAGCGCGCCCGCGATGGCGGCCGTGGACGTGTAGGGCGCGTCCAGGATCACGCCGCCGACGCGCGCCTCCGCCGCGAGCGCGACCGCGACGCCCGTGCCGAGCGATTCGCCGTAGAGGACGATGCGGGCCGGATCGTAGGAGGAGAGCCACGCAGAGGCGGCCTCCGCGTCCCGCCGGAGGCCGGCCTCCGAGGGCGAGCCGGTCGAGCCGCCGTAGCCCCGGTAGGACGGCATCAGGAGGCCGCGGCCGTCCCGCGTGAGGAGCCGGACGCGCTCGCGCCGGTTCACGAGCGCGCCGCCGTTGCCGTGGAAGTAGAGGACCAGGGCACGGCCCGGCTCCGGCGGCCGCCACCACGCGACGAGCGTCTCGCCGTCGGCCGTACGGATCAGGACGTCCTGCACGCCGGCGAGGCCGGCCTCGGCGGCCGTGGTGCGGACCTGCGAGGCCGGAAACAGCATCCGGCGCTGCTGGCTCCAGACGAGCGCCAGTACGGCCAAATAGCCGACCGTCGCCACGACGGCCGTGACGGCGAGAAGGCGGATCACGGCCGGCACCGGTCCCGGCGGTCCCGGTTGTCGTCCCGTCGCATTCGACAGGAACAATGGGCCGAACGGGCGATTGACCGCCGCACCCCCCAAAGCCGAGCTGTGCGATGAAGCTCTTCAAGTGTCCGACCTGCGGACAGCTCCTCTATTTCGAGAACGTCCGCTGCGAGAGCTGCGGCCACCGGCTGGGCTACGTGCCGGACGGGGACGTGCTCACGTCCCTGGAGGATGCCGGCGACGGCACCTGGACGTCGCTGGCCGAGGGCGGCGGGTCCTATCGCTTCTGCGCGAACGCGGACTACGATTCGTGCAACTGGCTGATCCCGGCCGAGGCGCCCGACCGGCTCTGCACGGCGTGCCGCCACAACCGCACGATCCCCGATCTCGACGATCCGGTGGCGCTGTCCTCCTGGCGCAAGATCGAGATGGCGAAGCATCGTCTCTTCTACACGCTGCTGAAGCTCGACCTGCCGCGGCCGGCCGTGGGCGAATCGGACGAACCGCTGGTCTTCGACTTCCTGGCCGACGCGCCGACGTCGGACGGGCCCAAGGTGATGACGGGCCACGACGACGGGCTCATCACCATCGCGCTCGCCGAGGCCGACGACGCCGAGCGCGAGAAGCGCCGCGCCGCCATGGGCGAGCCCTACCGGACGCTGCTCGGCCATTTCCGCCACGAGGTCGGGCATTTCTACTGGGACCTCCTGGTGCGCGACGGCGGCTGGCTCGAGGAATGCCGGTCCGTCTTCGGCGACGACCGCGAGGATTACGCCGAAGCCCTGAAGCGGCACTACCGGAACGGCCACCCGCCGAACTGGCACGACGCCCACATCTCCGGCTACGCGACCACGCATGCCTGGGAGGATTTCGCCGAGACCTGGGCCCATTACCTCCACATCGTCGATTCGCTCGAGATGGCGCGGGCCTTCGGCATGACGGTCAGCCCCCGGGTCGACAAGACGGGCGCGCTCGCGGCGGACGCGGACATCGACGTCTACGGCGACGGCGACTTCGCGCCGCTGGTCAACACCTGGATCCCGCTCGCCTTCGGCCTGAACTCCATCAACCGCTGCATGGGCCAGCCGGACCTGTACCCCTTCATCCTCTCGCCCCGCGTGGTCGAGAAGCTGAACTTCATCCACCGGCTGGTCCACGCGCCGAGGTAGGATCGGGCTCGGCGGGCGGGACCGTCGGCAGCGCCGCCCGCCTCACGCCGCGAAGCGGTTCGCGGCGGGCACAAGCTCGGCCAGCACGAGGTCGGCCCGCCGCTCGACGCTCGCTTCGGGCAACAGGACCACGCGATAGCCGAGCCGCGGGTAGGCCCGCCGCAACCGCGCGTATTCGGCGATCGCGGCATCCCAGCCGTGCCGGCGCTCGGCGTCGTTGCCGAAGAGCTCCGGCCAGGGCGGCACGAGGAACGCTGTCGGATGGTAGCGGTGGAGCCGTCCGAGCCGCTCGGTCGCGGGCTCCCCCGTCGCGTGTTCCAGCGCGACCGCCGCATCCA
>JAEUAC010000075.1 GCA_019695455.1 Methylorubrum extorquens
GCAAGCCGAGGTCGATCTGTCCGCACGGCTGGGACGGCCCGTCGGCATCGTCCTGACGAGCGAGGTGCAGGGCGCCGAGGCGGCGCGGCTGAGCGAGCTTGCGCGCCCTCTGTGAACGAGAGAAGCGGCCTGCGAATCGCTTGCCGACGCGAGGCGATTCGCCTCGCGGGCTCACGACCTCACCGGCGGCATGACCTTGGACATGCCGAAGGAGCTCGATCACTACGAGCACGCCGCCCGATCCTATCTCATCCTACTCGGCGCCGCCTTCAGCTATGTCGGCCAGGACGTGAGGTCGCGCCATCCGGACCTGCCCTGGGACGCGATCCGAGGCCTGCGGAACCGGCTGGTCCATGCCTATTGGAGGATCGACTACGAGATCGTTCAGCGGATCGTGCGAAACGATCTTCCTCGACTTGTGGCAGAGTTCGACCGCGTGATCGCCGCCGAACAAGACACGATGCCATGATCAAGATCTGCGGCCTCTCGACGGCCGCGACCCTGGAGGCGGCGCTGGACGCCCGTGCCGACATGGTCGGCTTCGTCCGATTTCCGCGCTCGCCGCGCCATGTCTCGCTGGAGACCGGCGCGGCCCTGTCGCGCCGGGCGGCCGGCCGGGCGCTTCGGGTCGTGCTCCTCGTCGATCCGGACGACGCCGCGCTCGACGAGGCCATGGCGGCGATCGGGCCGGACTGGGTGCAGCTTCACGGTGACGAGACGCCCGACCGGGTCCTGGCGGTCCGCGCCCGGACCGGCCGGCCGGTCATGAAGGCCGTCGGGGTCGGCGGACCGGCCGATCTCGGCCGCGCGGCCGCCTACCGGGCGGTCGCCGATCGCGTGCTCCTCGACGCGAAGCCGCCGCGCGGGGCCGTGCTGCCGGGCGGCAACGGCGTCGCATTCGACTGGTCGCTCCTTGCCGCGCTTGACCCCGGACCCGACATCATGCTGTCCGGCGGGCTGGATCCGGAGAACGTGGCCGCGGCGATCGCCGCGACAGGGGTCCGGGCCGTCGACGTGTCGTCCGGGGTGGAGAGCCGCCCGGGCGAGAAGGAGCCGGATCGGATCGCCGCCTTCGTGGCGGCGGCCCGGGCGGGCCTGACGCGCGGACAAGGCGAGGGGACATCGTGACCGTTCACCAGAACCCCAACACGTTCCGGGCAGGCCCCGACGAGCGTGGCATGTTCGGCACCTTCGGCGGCCGGTTCGTGGCCGAAACGCTGATGCCGAACATCCTGAGCCTGGAGGCCGCCTACGAGGCCGCCAAGGTCGATCCCGCCTTCCGGGCCGAGATGGACGGGCACCTGACGCATTACGTCGGCCGGCCGAGCCCGCTCTACTTCGCCGAGCGGCTGACCGAGCACGTTCGGGGCCTGGCCGCGGCCGCCGGCCTGTCGGGCGGCGCCAAGATCTACCTGAAGCGCGAGGAGCTGAACCACACGGGCTCGCACAAGGTGAACAACGTGCTGGGCCAGATCATGCTGGCGCGCCGCATGGGCAAGCGGCGCATCATCGCCGAGACGGGCGCGGGCCAGCACGGCGTCGCGACCGCGACCCTCTGCGCCCGGTTCGGTCTCGACTGCATCGTCTACATGGGGGCCGTCGACGTCGCGCGGCAGAAGCCGAACGTCGACCGCATGCGGATGCTCGGCGCCGAGGTCGTGCCCGTGGAATCCGGCACGAAGACGCTCAAGGACGCCATGAACGAGGCTTTGCGCGACTGGGTGACGAACGTCGAATCCACCTTCTACTGCATCGGCACGGTGGCGGGGCCGCACCCCTATCCGGCCATGGTGCGGGACTTCCAGGCCATCATCGGCCACGAGACGAGGGAGCAGATGCTCGCGACCGAGGGCCGGCTCCCGGACTCGCTCATCGCCTGCATCGGCGGCGGATCGAACGCGATGGGCCTGTTCCATCCCTTCCTCGATGATCGCGAGGTGGCGATCTACGGCGTCGAGGCGGCCGGCCACGGCATCGCCGGGGGCCTGCACGCGGCCTCCCTGTCGGGCGGGCGGGCCGGCGTGCTGCACGGCAACCGGACGTATCTCCTCATGGACGGGGAGGGCCAGATCGCGGATGCGCATTCCATCTCGGCCGGGCTCGACTATCCGGGCATCGGCCCGGAACACGCCTGGCTGCACGAGGCCGGCCGCGTGACCTACCTGTCGGCGACCGACGAGGAGGCGCTGGACGCGTTCAAGCTCCTCTCGAAGCTCGAAGGCATCATCCCGGCCCTCGAACCCGCCCACGCCATCGCCAAGGTCCTCGAGCTGGCGCCGACGCTGCCGGCCGACCACCTCATGGTCGTCAACCTGTCGGGCCGCGGCGACAAGGACGTCCCGCAGGTCGCGGAGATGATCGGCCTCTGAGCGGCACGTCGGCGGCGGCCGTCGTGGAAGCGGCGGGCCGGCACGGGAAGATGACGACCGAGCCCCGGCCGTCGCCCCATCGACCGGGCGGCGCTCGCCGGTGACGGGCCGGCGGCGCAGGCCTACTCGGCCGGCAGCGGCGGCAGCGCCGTCCCGATCGCCGTCCGCTTCGCGGCCGTGCGGCGGTGCCACCGGCTGAGGAGCAGTTAGATCGCGGGCGTCGTGTAGAGCGTCAGGATCTGCGACACGACGAGCCCGCCGATGATCGTGATGCCGAGCGGGCGGCGGATCTCGGCCCCGACCCCCGTCGCGATGGCCAGCGGCACGGCGCCGAGAAGGGCCGCAAGCGTCGTCATCAGGATCGGCCGGAACCGGGCGAGCGCGGCCGCGACCGCGGCGCGTTCGGGCTCCATGCCCTGCGATTCCGCCTCCAGGGCGAAGTCGACCAGCATGATGCCGTTCTTCTTCACGAGCCCGATCAGCAGCACGAAGCCGATCAGGGCGATGATCGAGAGGTCGAACCCGCCGATCGAGAGCGCCAGGAGCGCGCCCAGACCGGCCGAGGGCAGCGTCGAGATGATCGTGATCGGGTGGACGAGGCTCTCGTAGAGCACGCCCAGGATGATGTAGACGGCCGCGAGGGCCGCCAGGATCAGGAGCCCGCTCGAGCCCGAGCCCTGCACGAAGTCGCGGGCGTCGCCGCCGAACTCCGCCCGGATCGTGTCCGGCAGGCGCATCTCGTTCACGGCCGCCATGATGGCGCCCGTCGCGTCGGCGAGCAGCGCCTCCGGGGGCAGGTTGAACGAGATCGTCACCACGGGGAACTGCCCCTGGTGGTTCACGACGAGGGGCGAGGTGCCCCGCTTCACGGTCGCGAGCGCCGAGAGGGGGACCTGCGTGCCGCCCGCCGCCGGCACGTAGATGCGCGTCAGGTCGGAGGGATCGTTGCGGTCCTCGGCCGCGACCTCCAGCACGACGCGGTACTGGTTGCGCTGCGTGTAGATCGTCGCGATCTGGCGCTGGGAGAAGGCGTTGTTCAGCGCCGCCGTCACGTCGGCCATCTGCACGCCGAGGCGGGAGGCCGTCGGCCGGTCGATCTCGACCTTGGCCTCGAGCCCGCCCTGCTCCCGGTCGGTCGAGACGTCCTGGATCTCCGGCAGCTGCCGCAGGCGCGCCAGCACCTTGGGCGTCCACTCGTCCAGGGCGTCGAGGTCCTGGGAGAGGAGCAGGAACTGGTAGGACCCGCGCTGGCTGCCGCCGCCCGCCCGGATGTCCTGCGCCAGGAACATGAAGGCCCGGATGCCGGCGATCTCGCCCAGCTGCCGGCGCAGCCGCTGGATCACGGTCGTCGAGGGCTCGCGACCCTCCCCGGTCCGCAGGCTGATGAAGAGCCGCCCCTGGTTCACGGTCGCGGTGCCGAAGCCGGACGAGCCGACCGACGACGAGACCCCGAGCACGGCCGGGTCGCGCTCGACGATGCGGGCGACGCGCTCCTGCAGCTCCGCCATCGCCGGGAAGGAGATGTCGGGCGAGGCCTGCGTGAAGCCCACGACGAGCCCGGTGTCGTCCTGGGGAAAATAGCCCTTCGGGATGGTGCGGAACATCTGCACCGTCATGGCGACCGTCAGCAGCGTGAGGCCCAGCATCAGCCAGCGGTGCCGCAGGGCGATCGTGAGCGTGCGCCCGTAGCCGCGCGTGAGCGCGCCGAGGAACCCCTCCGCGATCCGGTCGAAGCGCGTCTGCCGCTCCGTGCCGGCCGGCAGGCGGGCCACCATGGCGGGCGCGATCGTGAGCGACACGAAGGTGGAGATCACGACCGCGAAGGCGAGCGTGAGCGAGAACTCGCGGAAGAAGCGCCCGATGATGCCCGGCATGAAGAAGAGCGGGATGAAGGCCGCCAGCAGCGACAGGCTGATCGACAGCACCGTGAAGCCGATCTGCCGCGCGCCCGCGATGGCCGCGTCCATGCGGCTCATGCCCATCTCGCGGAAGCGGTGGACGGCCTCGATCATGACGATCGCGTCGTCCACCACGAACCCGACCGAGATCGCGATGGCCATGAGCGACAGGTTGTCGAGCGTGAACCCCGCCGCCCACATGCAGGCGAACGTGCCGGCGAGCGAGAGCGGGATCGTGACGCCGGCCGCGAGCGTCGGCGTCATGCGGCGCAGGAACAGGAAGACGACCAGCATCACGAGCGCGATCGTCTCGAGCAGCGTGCCCTGCATGTCGCGCAGCGAGGCCCGGATCGTGACCGTCCGGTCGCTCATGACCTGCAGGTCGACCGCGGGCGGGATCCAGCGCCGCAGCTCGGGCAGGAGCGCCGTCACGCGGTCCACCGTCTCGACGACGTTGGCGTTCGGCTGCTTGGTCACCTGCAGGGTGACGGCCGGCAGGCCGTTGTAGGAGCCCGCCGCCCGCGTGTTGCGGGTGCCGCGCTCCACGACCGCCACGTCCGAGACCCGCACGACCGTGCCGTTCTGCGCCCGCACCACGACCTGGCCGAACTCCTCGGGCGTCGCGAGCTGGTCGTTGAGGCCGAGCGTGAGGCTCTGCCGGTCGCCGTCGAACGCGCCGAGCGCGCCCTGCGTGCTGGCGTTCGCGATGGCGGTGCGGACCGCGTCGAGCGACAGGCCCATGGCGGCGAGACGCGACGGGTCGAGCCGGACCCGGATCGCCGGCTGCTCGGCGCCGCTCACGTTCACCTCGGCCACGCCCTCCACCTGGGCGATGCGCTGCGCGATCACCGTGTCGGCGACGTCGTAGAGGGCCGGCCCCGCGAGCGTCTTCGACGTCATGACGAGGATGAGCACCGGAAAGGCGCCGGGATTCGCCTTGCGGAAGGTCGGCAGCGTCGGCAGGTCCGAGGGAAGGTCGGAGGCGGCCGCGTTGAGGGCGGCCTGGACGTCGCGCGCCGCGCTGTCGGAGGTGCGCGACAGGTCGAACTGGACGGAGATGGAGGTCGAGCCGAGCGTCGATTGCGACGTGATCTCCGTCACGCCCGCGATCGCCCCGAGCTGGCGCTCGAGCGGAGCCGCGACCGTCGACGCCATGATGCCCGGATCGGCACCCGGCCGGCTGCCCGACACCCGCACGGTGGGGAAGTCGACGGTCGGCATGGAGGCGACCGGGAGGTGCCAATACGCCACGAGCCCGACGAGCATGATCGCGACCGCGACGAGCGTCGTGCCGACCGGCCGGCGGATGAAGAACTCCGACAGGGTCATGCGGCGGCGAACGGATCGAAGGCGGCGACCCCCAGCGGCTCGAAATGACGGAGGTTGCGGGTCAGCAGCGTCAGCGAGTGGCCCTTCGCCGTCGCCGCGATGACGACGTCCGCCAGACCCGGATGGCGGCCGGACGCGATCGCCGCATTGGCGAGATCTCCGGCGACCCGGGCCAGACGCGCGTCCAGGCCGAGGATGCGCCGGCCGTACTGCGCCGCCAGCGCGTCGAGCCAGGTCGTCAGCGCCTCGGCCCGGCCGGACGCGCCAGCCCGCGCGAGCTTCCGGGCCCCCTGGGCGATCTCGAGGAAGGTCATGGTCGCCATGTGGAGCGAGCCGGACCGCGCGATCATCCAGCCCCGGACGTCGGCGGGAACGGCGGGACGGTCCGGCGCGAAGGCGGAGATGACCGAGGTGTCGATCAGGTATCCGGTCACAGCTCGATCTCGCGGACCGGGCTGTCGTCCCGCTCGAACTCGGCTCCGCCGGGAAACGCGAGCAGGTGTTCGGCGAAGCAGGCAGCGGCCGGCGGATAGAGCCGCTCCGCGTCGGCGACCGGAACGAAAACGGCGGCCGGGCGGCCGTGCCGCGTGATGGTCGTCGGCTCGCCGCGCTCGGCGGCCTCGATCAGGGCCGACAGCGTCGCCTTGGCGTCGCGGACTTGGACGACCTGCATGCTCGATCCTCGTGACCCCATGCAGTCATAGATGGCGCCGTCCGCTGACGGTCGTCGACGCCTCACTCCGCCGCCCCCGGGGCGGCGCCGAGCCGTGGAGCGGCAGCTCGGGCTGGGTCTCGTCGATCTCGCGGTTCCCGTCGTCGGCCTGCAGGCGTCGCCGCAGGGTCTCGAGCGCGAGATAGATCACGGGGGTCGTGTAGAGCGTGATCAGCTGGCTGAGCAGCAGGCCGCCGATGATGGTGATGCCGAGCGGGATGCGGAGCTCGGCGCCGGCGCCGTGCGACAGCGCGAGCGGGATCGCGCCGAACAGGGCGGCGAGCGTCGTCATGGTGATCGGCCGGAACCGCAGGATGCAGGCCCGCCGGATCGCCTCCTCCGGACCGAGCCCGCCCTCCCGCTCCGCCGCGAGCGCGAAGTCGATCATCATGATCGCGTTCTTCTTCACGATGCCCATGAGCAGGATGATGCCGATGAGGCCGACGACGGAGAGGTCGTAGCCGAACAGCATCAGGGCGAGCAGCGCGCCGACGCCCGCCGAGGGCAGCGTCGACAGGATCGTGATCGGGTGGACGAAGCTCTCGTAGAGGATGCCGAGCACGATGTAGATCGTCACGGCCGCGGCCAGGATGAGCCAGGGCTGGCCGGAGAGCGAGCGGGTGAACTCGGCCGCGTCGCCCGTGAACCGGGACACGATCGAGCCCGGCAGCCCCACGGCCTCCTCCGCCCGCGCCACGCCCTCGATGGCGGCGCCGAGCGCCGCGCCGGGCGCGACGTCGAACGAGATGGTGGCGGCCGGGAACTGCTCCTCGTGCGCCACGGAGAGCGGCGCCGAGATGCGCGTCAGCGTCGAGAAGGCCGAGAGCGGCACGGCGGCGCCTCCCGTCCCGGGCACGTAGAGCTTGGCCAGCGCGTCCGGGCTGCCCTGGTATTGCGGCGCCGCCTCCAGGATGACGCGGAACTGGTTCGCCTGCCCGTAGATGGTCGAGATCTGCCGCTGCCCGAAGGCGTCGTTCAGGATGTCCGACACGGTCTGCACCGACACGCCGAGCCGCCCGGCCTTCTCGCGGTCGATGGCCACGAAGGCGCGCAGTCCGCCGTCCTGGTTCTCCGTCGCGACGTTCCGGAAGGCCGGATCCTCCCGCAGCCGCGCGGCCATCAGGCCCGCCCAGCGGCCGACCTCCGCGGCATCCGAGCCGGACAGCGTGTACTGATATTGCGACCGGCTCGACCGGGTCGCGATCTGGATGTCCTGCACGGGCTGGACGTAGAGCATCGCGCCCGGCACGGAGGCCGCCTCGCGACGCAGCCGCTCGCCGACCGCCTGCGCGGAGGCCGAGCGCGCGTCCCGCGGCTTCAGGATCACGGACAGTCGGGCCACGTTCGGCGTCGGGTTCAGGGTCGAGACGCCGACCGACGAGACCACGCCCGCGACGTCCGGATCGCGCCGGGCGATGGCCGCGACGTCGGCCTGGAGCCGGACCATCTCGCCGAAGGAGACGTCCGGGGCGCCCTCGATCACGGCGACGAGCAGCCCCGTGTCCTGGTCGGGCAGGAAGCCCTTCGGCACCGCCACGTAGAGGAGGCCCGTGAGCGCCAGCGTGCCGGCGATCACGGCCATCATGACGCCGCGATGGGCCAGCGCGATGTCGAGCGTGCGCTCGTATCCCGCCTGCAGCCAGGCGACGGGCGCCTCCGCGACGCGGAGCCAGCGCGGCTCGCGGCCGGGCGGCACGTGCCGCAGCAGCTTCGCGCACATCATGGGCGTGAGCGTCAGCGACACGACGGCCGAGACCACGACGGCGATCGTGAGCGTGAGCGCGAACTCCCGGAACATGCGGCCGACGAGGCCCGTCATGAAGAGGAGCGGGATGAACACCGCCACCAGCGACAGCGTGAGCGAGATGACCGTGAAGCCGATCTCCCGCGCGCCGTCGAGCGCGGCCTGGAAGGGGCGCTCCCCCTCCTCCATCTTCCGCACGACGTTCTCGATCATCACGATCGCGTCGTCGACGATGAAGCCCGTACCGATGGTCAGCGCCATGAGGGACAGGTTGTCGAGGCTGAACCCGACCAGCCACATGACGGCGAAGGTCGCCCCGATCGAGAGGGGCAGCGCCACGCCCGCGATGATCGTCGCCCGGACGCTGCGCAGGAACACGAGCACCACGAGCACGACCAGGACGGCCGCGATGACGAGCGTGAGCTGGACGTCGCGGATGGAGGCGCGGATCATGTCCGTGCGGTCGCTGACGAGCTTCAGGGACACGCCCGCCGGGAGCGCGCGCGAGAGGCGCGTCAGCTCCGTGCGGATCCGGTCCACGGTGCCGACGACGTTCGCGCCCGGCTGGCGCTGCACGTCGAGGATCACGGCCGTCTCGCCGTCGTACCAGGCGCCGACGCGCGAATCCTCGAGCCCGTCCACGATGGTCGCGACGTCGCGCAGGAGGACGGGCGCCGCGTTCCGGTAGGCGACCACGATGTCCCGGTAGGCGGCGGCCGTGGCGAGCTGGTCGTTGGCCGCGATGGTGTAGGATTGCGCGGTGCCGTCGAGCGCGCCCTTGGGGCCGGCGACGTTGGCGCCGACGATCGCCGTGCGCAGGTCCTCCAGGCTGAGCCCGTAGGAGGCGAGCCGGGCGAGGTCCGCCTGCACGCGCACGGCGGGCCGCACGCCGCCCTGGATCGTGACCCGGCCGACGCCCGTCACCTCGGCCAGGCGCTGGGACAGGAACGTGTCGGCGAGGTCCGACAGCTGGCGCAGCGGCACCGTCTTGGACGTGAGCGCGAGCGTCACGACCGGCACGTCGGCCGGGTTCACCTTCGAGTAGACGGGCGGATACGGCAGGTTCCGCGGCAGCGTGGAGCCGGCCGCGTTGATGGCCGATTGCACGTCCTGGGCGGCGGCGTCGATGTCCCGGTCGAGCTCGAAGAGCAGCGTCACCTGGGACAGGCCGAACGACGAGGTCGAGGACAGGCCGGCCAGCGCCGGGATCTGGCCGAACTGCCGCTCGAGCGGCGCCGTGACGAGCGACGCGATCGTATCGGGATTGGCGCCCGGCAGCCGCGTCGTGATCTGGATCGTCGGGAAGTCGACCTGCGGCAGCGAGGCGACCGGGAGCCGCATGAACCCCATCACGCCCATGATGAGGGTCGCGAGCGCCAGGAGAGTGGTCGCGATGGGCCGCCGGATGAACGGCGACGAGACGCTCATGGGCGGGCGGTGCCGGGCGCCGCGCCCGGGGCGGACGCACCCGCGGGAGCACCCGGGGACGCGCCGGCCCCGCCCGGCGCGGCGGGGCTCGTGCCGCTCCGGCCCTCGTCGGTGCGGAGCGGGCGCTGGCGCCGTTCCGCGTTCTCGACCGCGTTCGCGCCGGGCGGGTCGCCGTCGCGGGGGGCGGCCTCCTGGCG
>JAEUAC010000012.1 GCA_019695455.1 Methylorubrum extorquens
CAGGATGCCCCCTTCGATCTCGCGCAGGATGATCGTGTGGCTGCGATGCTCGTGGCGCCGATACGTGCGGCCGCCGATCACGACGTGCCGGGCCATGGAGGGCATGGCGGCCAGTCGATCGAAGCACCGGCCCAGACCGGCCGCATAGGCCTCCGCAACGGAACGTCCGAACGTAACCGCTCCGAAGACGAACAGCCTGCGGATGTCGCGGTCGGCTTCTCGGGTACGCTCAACCCGGGCCAGGTTCGAGCTCGCGCCGGGCGCCGGCTAGCACCTGCTCGAAGGAGAGATCGCTCAACCCGCTCTCCTCGCCCGCCGCGACGGCGGTCTCGAGGTCCACGTCGCGGTCGCGCCGGACGAGCTCTGCCAGATAGGCCGACAGCGTCGCATATTCTCCCGAGCGGACGCGCGCTTCCGCCCATTCGCGCGCGTCCTCCGACAGGTCGATGGCGAGGGACATCGGGTCCTCCTTGCCGACAGCCTACCACGACCAGGCCGCCTCGTCCCGTTTGCGCCGGGGCCGCCGGACCTGTACCTCCCGCCGCGTGCGGCTCCTTCGACGACAGCGACCCGACGATCTCGCGGCTCACGGCTGGGTGGAGGGCGACACGGCCGGCCTGGTGCGCCGGCTGTGGCGCGACTGGCTCGCGCCGCATCGCGCCAAGCTCCTGCTCGTCGTCGCGCTCATCGTCGTCGTGGCGGTGTCGACCGGGCTCTATCCCGTCCTCATCAAGGCCGCCTTCGAGGCCTTCACCAACCGGTCCGGCACCGGGGCGCCGATCAAGATCAACCTGATCGTGGTCCGCTTCGTCCTCGACCGGAACGAGGCGATCGCGCTGGCGCCGCTGCTCGTCGTCGTCGTGACCTCCATCAAGGGCTTCGCCCTCTACGCCATGACGGTGCTGACGAACCGGGTCGTGACCCGGACGGAGGCCGACATGCAGTCGGCGCTCTACGCGCACCTGATCGACGCCGACCTCGCCCAGCTCGGACGCGAGAGCGCGGCGGCCCTGACGCAGCGCTTCACGACCGACTTCGCCTTCATCCGCGAGGCGCTGACGCGGCTCTCGACGGTGTTCCTGCGCGAGGTCGCGACGATCACGGCCCTGGTCGTCGCCATGCTGATGATCGATTGGGCGATGACGCTGGTCGCGGCCGCGGTCGCGCCCTTCGTCGCCCGGCCGGTCGCGCGCATCGGCAAGAAGCTGCGGCGCAACGCGACGCGCTCCCAGGAGCAGATCGGCCAGATGGCGGGCCTCGTCTCCGAGAGCCTCGCCGGCGCGCGGGTCGCCAAGACCTACGGCCTCGAGGGCTACCTGAAGGGCCGCACGGCGTCCGTGTTCGACGAGATCCGGCGGCTCAAGATGAAGTCGGCCAACGCGCGCGCCCGCCTCGATCCGCTGCTCGAGGCCGGCGGCGGCATCGCGGTCGCGGCCGTGCTCGGCCTCATCGGCTGGCGCATCCTGGAGGGGCGCTCCACGGTCGGCGACTTCGCGGGCTTCGTGACGGCCCTCATCATGGCGGCGCAGCCGGTCCGGGCGCTGGGCAACCTGAACGCCATCATCCAGGAGGCGGCGTCCGCCCTGAAGCGCTACTTCGCCGTGCTGGACGAGAAGCCTCGCATCGCCGAGCGGATCGACGCCCGTCCGCTCGCGGCGGGTCCCGGCGCCATCCGGTTCGAGGACGTCTCCTTCGGCTACCGCGAGGACACCCCGGCGCTCGACCGCGTGACGCTGGACGTGCCGGCCGGCCGGACGACCGCCATCGTCGGCCGCTCGGGCTCCGGCAAGTCGACGCTGCTCGCCCTCGTGCCACGGCTCCACGACGTCGCGGCCGGCCGGGTGCTGGTGGACGGGCAGGACGTCCGGGACGTCACGCTCGCGAGCCTCAGGAAGGCGGTCGCGGTCGTGAGCCAGGACGTGGTCCTCTTCGACGACACCGTGAGGCAGAACATCGCCTTCGGCCGGCCGGATGCCACGGAGGACGAGATCTGGGCGGCGGCCCGGGCGGCGGCGGCGGACGGGTTCATCCGGGCCCTGCCGCAGGGGCTCGCGACCCGCGTCGGCCCGGGCGGCACGGGACTTTCGGGCGGCGAGCGCCAGCGCGTGTCGCTCGCCCGCGCCTTCCTGCGCGACGCGCCCATCCTCCTCCTCGACGAGGCGACGAGCGCGCTCGACATGGAATCGGAGGCGCGCGTCCAGGAGGCGCTGCGGACGCTCATGCACGGCCGGACGACCCTGGTGGTGGCCCACAGGCTCTCGACGGTGCGCGACGCGGACCTCATCGTCGTCATGGAGGGCGGCCGGATCGTCGAATCGGGCACGCATGCCGAGCTCGGACGGAGCGGCGGCGCCTATGCGCGCTTCCAGGGATTCGGCGGCGACGGCATCCTGGCGGCTACTCCCGGCGGATGAGCCGGTCGGCCACGAGCGACGACCAGAAGCCCGATCGATAGGTGCGGGCGAGCGCGACGGGGTCGTAGACCCGTGCCACCCAGTCCAGGAAGGCGATACCCTGCGATTCGCCCTCGCGCTCGTAGGCGTCGAGGAAGGCGTCCAGGATGCCGGTCTTGGCGAAGCGGAAATGCCCGAAGCGCAGCGAGAGCTGCCGGCGCGCCTCCCCGACCGCGACGCCCTCGCGGACCAGCAGGAACAGGGCGGCGAAGAGCCCGGCCCGGTCGGCGCCCGATTTGCAATGGACGAGAACGGGATAGCGGAGGTCCTGGAACAGGGTCGGCAGGCCGAGCAGCGTGTCCCGGTCCGGCGCTTCGCGCGAGCGCAGCACGCAATCGACCAGCGCGAGGCCGTGGCGCTCGCAGGCCTCGCGCTGCAGCGGCCAGGAGCCGTGCTCGCGCCCCCCGCGGAGGTTCACGATCGTCCGGCCGCCCGCGCGGGCGAAGGCCGCGACCTGGCCGGGGCTCGGCTGCGACGAGCGCCACAGGTCGGCGGTCACGCGGAACCGGTTCGCATAGGCGAGCCGGAACACGCCGTGGTCGACGAAGAGCATGTTCGCCCAGGCCGCGAGGCGCGCGCGGGCACCCTCGATCGGCCGGTCCCAGCGGGCGATGCGCGCCTGGCGGCGGTGGTAGCGCCGCTCCGGCGGTAGGAACCTGTTAAGCAAACGGGCGGACCATCGAGGGACAGGCGGGTGCGGGCGGGCGGCGGACTTACCAGCCGTCGGGGGGACGGGCAACGAAGGCGGACGGCGTCAAGAGCGTTGCGTGACGGCCACAAGGTCGGGGGCATGCGAAAATGCCCGGTGGACGGTGGCCTCGGACTTGCTCCAACCTGGGTCGGCGACGGCGTCGCGTCGCGCATCGTGAAGGGGGACGTCGGCTAGCCATGACCGAGCTCACGATCAGCATCCGCCGGGCCCGCTCCGAGGACGCGGCCGCCCTGTCGGACGTGTTCGACACCGCCTGGCGGGAGGCCTACCAGGGCATCGTGCCGGCCGTGGCGCTGGAGCGCATGATCGGCCGGCGCGGGCCGCGCTGGTGGCTCGCGACGGTCGGGCGGGGCCGGCCGCTGGTCGTGCTGGACGTGGGCGAGCACGTCGCGGGCTACGTCTCCTACGGGCGCTGCCGCGACCGGTCGCTCCCGGCCGACGGGGAGATCGACGAGCTCTACCTCGCGCCCGAGTACCAGGGTCTCGGCTTCGGCCGCCGCCTGTTCCAGGCGGTGCGGAACGACCTCGAGGACCGCGGCGCCAAGCGGACGGCGATCTGGTGCCTGTCGGACAACGAGCGCGGCTGCGACTTCTACGGGCGCATGGGCGGCAAGATGATCGCCGAGACGACGGAGCGCTTCTCGGGCGTGGCGCTCGCCAAGCGCTGCTTCCTGTTCCGCTAGGCGGCGACGCGACCGAGGCCGTCTTGCCGGTCGCGGGACCGGACGCTAGACGGACACCGTCGGACGGATCCGACGGAGTCCAGTGTTCATGCGCCTCGACGCGATTTCCATCGGCAAGAATCCGCCCGACGAGGTGAACGTCGTCATCGAGGTTCAGATCGGCGGCGAGCCGATCAAGTACGAGATGGACAAGGACGCCGGCACGCTGGTCGTCGACCGCTTCCTCTACACGTCCATGCGCTATCCCGGGAACTACGGCTTCATCCCGCACACGCTGTCGGGCGACGGCGACCCGTGCGACGTGCTGGTGGCGAACACCCGGGCGATCGTGCCCGGCGCCGTGATCGCGGTCCGCCCCGTGGGCGTGCTCCTGATGGAGGACGACGGCGGCCAGGACGAGAAGATCATCGCCGTGCCCGTCACCAAGCTCACGCGGCGCTACGAGAAGGTCGTCGACTACACCGACCTGCCGGAGATCACGCTGCAGCAGATCGAGCACTTCTTCGCCCACTACAAGGACCTCGAGCCCGGCAAGTGGGTCAAGATCGTCCGCTGGGGCGACGCGGACGAGGCGCGCCGCCTCATCCTCGAGGGGATCGAGCGGGCCAAGTCCGAGAAGGCCTGAGGGCCGCCGACCGGAGACACGACGGCCTTCGGGCGGCGCTCCGGGTCAGGCGCTCCGGGCCGCCTGCCGATGGCGGTCCTCGGCCTCGCTGAGCAGCGCGCGCATGCGCTCGACCGTCTCGGACGAGCGGCGCTGGATGTCGCCGCAGCGTTCGCGCTCGGCCCGGGCCTCGGCGAGCGCCTTGCCCAGGCGCGCTTCGGATTCCAGCAGGGCGAGGCCGGCGCGCTTCAGGTGGCGCTCCAGCTCCTCCGCCCGCCGTTCCGCGGCCTCCGCCCGCAGCTGCGTCTCGTGCAGCCGGCGGCCGGTGGCCCGCGCATCCTCCTCGGTGCGGCGATGGCGGGCCTCGGCCTCGCGCGACCGGGCCTCGG
>JAEUAC010000265.1 GCA_019695455.1 Methylorubrum extorquens
CCGGGCGAAGCAGCGGCCAGCCGGCGGGCGCAGCGCCGTCCGGGCCCGCGAAGGCCAGCGCCACGAACCCGTCGCCCAGCCGGTCGAGCAGCCAGCCGGGCCGGCCCGCGCCGTCGCGGACGGGGGCGTCCGGGCAGGGGCTGCCGGCCATGGGCGGGCCGCCGAGGTCGCCGTCCTCCGGCGTCTGCAGGGGCAGGCCCGCGAGCGAGCAGGGCTTCGACAGCCGGCCGCCGTTCACGAGCCGGCGCGCGAAGGCGTGCTCCGCCGCGAGCCCGAGGACGGCGTCCCGGAGGGCGCGCGCGGCGGGGCTCTTGGGCGTCATGAAGCCGGTCGTGCGGGCGGACTGGCGGATGTTCTCGTCCGCGCCGCGGCCGCGCTCGTCGTCGTAGCTGTCGATCAGGGAGGCGGGGGCCTCGCCGCGGCAGACGAGGGCGAGCTTCCAGGCGAGGTTGTCCACGTCCTGGATGCCGCCGTTGCCGCCGCGCGCCCCGAAGGGCGAGACCACGTGCGCGGCGTCCCCGACGAGCACGATCCGGCCATGGACGAAGCGCGCCGTCCGGGCGCAGCGGAAGCGGTAGACGGAGCACCAGACGAGCTCCATCGGGCCGTCGCCGAGCACCCGGCGGGCGCGGGCGAGGACGCGCTCCGGCTCCCGCTCGCGGGCCGCGTCCGCCTCCGGTCCGAGCTGGAAGTCGAGGCGGACCACGTCGTCGGGCTGGCGGTGCAGGAGCACGCTCTCGGCCGGGTCGAAGGTCGGCGCGAACCAGAAGCGACGTTCGCTCGGGCCGTCGGCGCCGACGCGGAGGTCGGCGATCAGGAACTGCTCGTCGAAGCGCTGGCCCTCGAAGGCGAGGCCCAGCATCTCCCGCACGGGGCTGCGGGCGCCGTCCGCGGCGACCACCCAGGCGGCCTCGATCTGGCCCGGGCCGGACGGCGTCTCGACCGCGAGCGCGACGCCGTCGGGCCGCGGCGCGAGGCCCGCGACGCGGTGGCGCCAGCGGATCTCGATCAGGTCCGGGAACTCGGCCGCGCGCTCGATCAGGCGGGTCTCGACCTCCGGCTGCTGCAGGTTGACGAAGGCCGGGCGGCGATGGCCGTCCTCGGGCAGGAGGTCGACCGTGTCGATCTCCTGGTCGCCATGGAAGACGCGGCCGAGCTTCCAGGTCACGCCCCGCGCGACCACGCGTTCGCCGATGCCGAGGCGGTCGAAGATCTCGAGCGTGCGCTTGGCCCAGCAGATCGCCCGGGAGCCGGTCGCGACCGTCTCGTCCTCGTCGAGCACGACGGAGCCGACGCCGCGCGTCGCGAGGTCGACCGCCATGGCGAGCCCGACCGGGCCCGCCCCGACGATGACCACCGGCGGGCCCGACGTCCCGGGATCGCGCGCCATGATGTCCTCCCTTTGCCCCACGCTTACGCCGGCCGGCCGCGGCCGGGAAGCGTCAGATGAGGAGCGGGCGCGCTTCGGCGGCCGCCTCCCGGAGGGCCGCCACGAGACCCGCCAGCGGGCGCTCCTCCGCGCCGCGGTGCAGGCCGAGATGGATGGCGCAGGCGATCCGCCCGTCCCGCCGGGCGACCGGCAGGGCGACGGACCGGAAGCCGCGCTCGACCTCCTCGTCCACGACGCAATGCCCGTCCCGCCGCACGGCCCGGATGGCGGCCGCGATGGCGTCGGGCTCCATGAGCGTGCGGTCCGTGCGGCGGACGGGCCGATAGGCCGCGAGCCGGGCGTCCAGGGCGTCGTCGTCCAGTTCGGCCAGCAGCACGCGGCCGACCGCGCTCGCCTCCGCGGGCAGCCGGAAGCCGAGCTCGAGCCCCACCGACAGGATGCGCGTCGGCGTCGCCCGCGCCACGAAGACGACGTCCGGCCCGTCGAGCACGGCGGCCGAGCAGGCCTCGCCGAGCGCGGCCGCGACCCGCTCGACCACGGGCTGCATCACGGACGCGACCGGATCGGCGGCGAGGAAGGCGCGGGCGAGGCCGAGCACCTTCGGCGTGAGCCGGAACGCCCGGCCGTCCTGGCGGGCGAAGCCGAGCGCGACCAGCGTCGCGAGCGATCGGGCGGCGCTCGCCCGCGACAGGCCGACCGCCGCCGCGACCTCGCTCACGCTGAGGGCGGGCCGGCCCGCGTCGAAGGCGCCGAGCACGGCGAGGCCGCGGGCGAGGCCCTCGACGATCCCGGGCGTGGTCGCGCCGGAGGCCAGGCGCCGGATGCGGGGCATGGTTCGCGCTTCAGAACGGGTCCAGACTGGATTGTCGGACCGCCGGTTCCGGTCTATTATCGAACGGACGTTCGCACAACGAACATTCGGGAGATCCGCGCCATGATGAGCCAGGAGCAGAACGACGTCATCACGCGCACGGGCCCCGACGCCCCGGCCGGCAAGCTGATGCGGGCCTACTGGCAGCCGGCGGCGCTCGCGGCCGAGCTCGACGGCGAGCGGCCGATCGTGCCGGTGCGTCTCCTCGGCCAGGATTTCGTGCTCTTCCGCGACGAGACGGGGCGGCTCGGCCTCCTCGACCGCGACTGTCCGCATCGCGGCGCCGACCTCGCCTTCGGCCGGCTGGAGGACGGCGGTCTGCGCTGCGCCTTCCACGGCTGGCTCTTCGACGCCGACGGCGCCTGCCTCGAGACGCCGGCCGAGCCCGAGGGCTCGCGCCTGTGCCGGAACATCCGGCAGAAGGCCTATCCGGTCGTCGAGAAGAACGGCATCGTCTTCGCCTGGCTGGGGGAGGGCGAGCCGCCGGCCTTCCCGGAGATCGACTGCTTCGTCGCGCCGGACGCCTACACGTTCGCCTTCAAGGGCCGGATCGACTGCAACTGGCTGCAGGCCCTCGAGGTCGGCATCGACCCCGCCCATGCCTCGTTCCTGCACCGCTTCTTCGAGGACGAGGAGGTGGCGCAATCCTACGGCAAGCAGTTCCGCGGCGCCTCGGCCGGCTCCGAGCTGCCGATGACGAAGATCCTGCGCGAATACGACCGGCCGATCATCAACGTCGAGCGCACCGAATACGGGCTGCGCATCATCGCGCTGCGCGAGATCGACGGCGAGCGGACGCACGTGCGGGTGACGAACCAGCTCTTCCCGCACGCCTTCGTCATCCCGATGTCGACGGAGATGACCATCACGCAATGGCACGTCCCGGTCGACGACGAGACCTGCTACTGGTACGCGATCTTCACGAGCTACACGGCGCCGGTCGACAAGCAGAAGATGAGGGCGCAGCGCCTCGAACTCTACGAGCTGCCGCTCTACGTCTCGCGCAAGAACAAGGCGAACGATTACGGCTTCGACCCGCACGAGCAGAAGGCCTCGACCTATACGGGCATGGGCGCCGACATCAACGTGCACGACCAGTGGGCCGTGGAATCGATGGGCCGCATCCAGGACCGGACGCGCGAGCATCTGGGCCAGTCCGACAAGGCCATCATCCTCTACCGCCGCATGCTGCGCGAGCAGATCGAGAAGGTCGCGGGCGGCGGCACGCCCATGCTGACGCTCGACGAGAAGAACGCGAAGGCGATCCAGGGGCCCGGCACCATGGACGGGATCGGCCCGGCCCGCGGCTGGGAGACCTACTGGATGGAGGTGGACGTCGCCCGCCGCCGCGGCGCGCCCTGGATGGCGCCGAAGCCGGAGGCGGACGAGCGCCTGCTGCGTCTGGTCCAGGCGGCCGAGTGAATCCGGTGAACTCGCGCTCTCCGGGCGGCGCGCGGCCCCATCCCGGGAGGGCCTCTGGCCCTGCTCGGCCCTCCCCTCGGAGGAGGGAGACGCGGTGCGCGTGTCCAATGCGGCGCTGGTCCTCCTCCCCCGGAGGCGGTCTCGCGCTCTCCGGACGGCGCGCGGCCCCGAACCGGGCGGGCCTGCGGCCCTGCTCGGCCCTCTCCTCCGGGGAGGGACAGGCGTGGCGGTCCGTCGCCACGCTCGCCCGGCCCCGTCCGGACGGCGCCCGGCTTCGCGCGGCTTCGCGGCCGTGAGCTTCGTCGAACGGCACGGCCTCTGGTCGGACGACCAGTCGCGGCTCGCGGCCGAGATCGCCGCCAGGGTGGAGCGGGACGGGCTCGAGGTCGTCCGCTTCGCCTTCCCGGACCAGCACGGGCTCCTGCGCGGCAAGACGCTCGTCGCCGGCGAGGCCGTGAAGCTCCTGGATCGCGGCGTCTCCATCACGACGACGCTGCTCGCCAAGGACACGTCGCACCGCACCGTCTTCCCGGTCTTCACGGCCGGCGGGGGCTTCGGCATGGCCGCCATGCAGGGCGGCTCGGACATGCTGATGGTGCCCGATCCCGCGACCTTCCGGGTCCTGCCCTGGGCGGGCCGGACCGGCTGGGTGCTGTGCGACCTCCATTTCGCCGACGGCACGCCCGTACCCTTCGCGACCCGCGACATCCTGCGCCGGCAGGTCGGGCGCCTCGCCGAGCGCGGGCTCGACTTCGTGGCCGGGCTCGAGGTCGAGTGCCACATCTTCAAGCTGGACGACGCCATGACGGCCCCCGCCCATGCGGGCCAGCCGGGCGAGCCGCCGGCCGTGTCGCTGATCTCGCAGGGCTACCAGTACCTGACGGAGAGCCGCTACGACCAGATGGAGCCGATCCTCGAGATCGTCCGGCGCGACCTCCTGGCGCTCGGCCTGCCGCTCCGCTCCGTCGAGGTCGAGTACGGGCCGAGCCAGGTGGAGCTCGTCTTCGGCACCACGGAGGGGATCGAGCCCGCCGACCTGATGGTGCTCCTGCGCTCGGCCACCAAGCAGATCTGCCGCCGCCACGGCCACCACGCCACCTTCATGTGCCGGCCGAAGCTGCCGAACGTCGTCTCGTCGGGCTGGCACCTGCACCAGTCGCTCCGACGGGGCGACGCCAACGCCTTCATGCCGGATTCCGGCAGCGGCGAGGCCCTGTCGGGCACGGCGCGCGGCTACCTCGCGGGCCTGCTGCACCATGCCCGGGCGGCGGCCGTGTTCACGACGCCGACCATCAACGGCTACAAGCGCTACCGCGCCTATTCGCTCGCGCCGGACCGGGCCGTGTGGGCGCGCGAGAACCGCGGCGCCATGATCCGGGTGCTCGGCGGGCCGGGCGATCCGGCGACGCGGCTCGAGAACCGCATCGGCGAGCCGGCCGCGAACCCCTACCTCTACATGGCGTCGCAGATCGCAGCCGGGCTCGACGGCATCGACCGCGCCCTCGATCCCGGTCCCTCGGCGGACGCGCCC
Organism: Methylorubrum extorquens; assembly: GCA_019695455.1. Taxonomy (GTDB): domain Bacteria; phylum Pseudomonadota; class Alphaproteobacteria; order Rhizobiales; family Beijerinckiaceae; genus Enterovirga; species Enterovirga extorquens_A. Next base: position 5,215 of record JAEUAC010000265.1, read on the forward strand.
TACGAGGCGGAGGCGCCCCTCCTGCCGCGCACGCTGCGCGAGGCCGTGTTCGCGCTGCGCGACGATCCGTTCTTCCGCGACGCGTTCGGGCCTGAGTTCGTGGACTACTACGTCCGGCTCAAGGACGCCGAGATCGACCGCTTCCAGGCCGACGTGAGTGAGTGGGAGCACCGCGAATACTTCGAGATGTTCTGAACCCGACCGGGATCACGGCGTCGCGGTTCAGCCGATCTGTCGATCGATGAATTCCTTCTCCTCGTCGCTCAGCGTCGCGACGCCGTAGGCCGTGGCAACGAGCGCCCTGCACTCGACGTCGGACATGAAGCCCCGGGAACGCGCCCGACTGATCTCGTAGGCCCTGTTGCGGAACAGCCGGTTCAGTTCGACGTAGGAATCGTGTTCGATGATGTCGGCGTTGTCGACGTGGGACAGAAAATGGTTCGGCGTCCAGATCGGCTTGGTGTTGATCCGGAGAAAGAGTTGCCTCTTCGGGCAGATGCACAGATGGATCTTCGGCTTTTCCGGCTTGGTCCACTTGTCCCAGATGTTCACCACCTCGCGCCGGGACAGCGTCATAGTGCGACGTATTCGGCCGTTTCGAGGATGTCCCGTGCCTTGTTCTCACGATCCGGAAGGTCGGCCGGCAGGAACTCGCGGGCGTCCATCAGGCCTCCCATCGCGTTGAGGTAGGCCGGGTCGTCGTGCGTCTCCTCGAAGATCTCGTCGAACGTCTTGTCCGCGACGTGGTCCAAACCCGCGCGCAGCGCCTCGACGTCGCTGCCGGACAGCTTGCGGACGTTGGGGTCGCGGGTCGCCCGGACCCGGTGTCGCGCATCGATGTCGAACGGGAGGTCGCCGTTGCCGCCGATGGCGATCATCTCGATCGGACGTCGACGCAGGATGCCGTAGACCACCTGCGGC
>JAEUAC010000252.1 GCA_019695455.1 Methylorubrum extorquens
CGCCGTCGCGCTGGCGGATCTCGCCGTAGAGATCGCCGATCCGGCGGCGCCAGTCCCACAGCGTGAGCGTGTCCGCCACGCCCCGTGGAATCCCGACGGCGTGCTCGCCCGCATGTCGCATCGCCATCCTTGACCCCGCAGCTCCCCACCGGAGCGGCGACTCGAACGGCGCCGCCGCGCTCCCGTTCCCTCACGAAACGGAGAGGGTGGCGATCAGGCCGTCTTCGCGGCCCGCCTGTTCTGGCGATTGGCCACCAGATCGTCCACGACGGCCGGGTCCGCGAGGGTCGAGGTGTCGCCGAGCGCGCTCGCCTCGTCCTCGGCGATCTTGCGCAGGATGCGCCGCATGATCTTTCCCGAGCGCGTCTTGGGCAGCCCCGGCGCGAACTGGATCAGGTCGGGGGAGGCGATCGGGCCGATCTCCTTGCGCACCCAGGCGACGAGCTCCCTGCGCAGCTCCTCGGAGGGCTCCTCGCCCGCCATCAGGGTCACGTAGGCGTAGATGCCCTGGCCCTTGATGTCGTGCGGGAAGCCGACCACGGCCGCCTCCGACACCTTCGGATGGGCGACGAGCGCGGATTCGACCTCGGCCGTCCCCATCCGGTGCCCCGAGACGTTGATCACATCGTCGACCCGGCCCGTGATCCAATAATAGCCGTCCGCGTCCCGCCGGCAGCCGTCGCCCGTGAAGTACTTGCCCTTGTAGGCCGAGAAGTACGTCTCGACGAAGCGGTCGTGGTCGCCGTACACGGTCCGCATCTGACCGGGCCAGCTGTCCGCGATGACGAGGTTGCCCTCGCAGGCGCCCTCGAGAACCTTGCCCTCGGCGTCCACGATCTGGGGCACGACGCCGAAGAAGGGCAGGGTCGCCGAGCCCGGCTTGAGGGCCGTCGCGCCCGGCAGGGGCGCGATCATGATGCCGCCCGTCTCCGTCTGCCACCAGGTGTCGACCACCGGGCAGCGCCCGTCGCCGACCACGCGGTGGTACCAGTCCCAGGCCTCCGGGTTGATCGGCTCGCCGACGGAGCCGAGCAGCCGCAGCGAGGCCCGCGAGGTGGCCTTCACGGGCGCGTCGCCCGCGCCCATCAGCGACCGGATGGCGGTCGGCGCCGTGTAGAAGACGTTGACCTTGTGCTTGTCCACGACCTCCCAGAAGCGCGAGATCGTCGGGTAGGTCGGGATGCCCTCGAACATGAGCGTCGTGGCGCCGTTCGCGAGCGGCCCGTAGACGATGTAGGAATGGCCCGTGACCCAGCCCACGTCGGCCGTGCACCAGTAGACGTCGCCGTCGTGGTAGTCGAACACGTACTGGTGGGTCATCGACGCCCAGACGAGGTAGCCGCCCGTCGTGTGCAGCACGCCCTTGGGCTTCCCCGTCGAGCCGGACGTGTAGAGGATGAAGAGCGGATGCTCGGCGCCCACGGGCTCGGCCGGGCACTCGTCCGTCACCTGCTCGGCCGCGTCGTGGTACCAGACGTCGCGACCGGCCTTCATGGGCACGTCGGCGCCCGTGCGGCGGACGACCACGACGTGCTCGACGATGCCGGCCTTGGCGACGGCGGCGTCCACGTTCGTCTTGAGCGCGACCCTGCGGCCCCCGCGCAGCCCCTCGTCGGCCGTGATCACCATCTTGGAGCCGCAGCCCGCGATGCGGTCGGCCAGGGAATCCGGCGAGAAGCCCCCGAAGACGATGGAATGCACCGCGCCGAGCCGCGCGCAGGCTAGCATCGCATAGGCGGCCTCCGGGATCATCGGCATGTAGATCGTGACCGTCGATCCCTTCTCGACGCCGCGGTTGCGCAGCACGTTGGCGAAGCGGCAGACCTCGCGGTGCAACTCGCGGTAGGTGATCCGCCGCGATTCCGACGGGTCGTCCCCCTCCCAGATGATGGCGACCTGATCGCCGCGGGTCTCCAGGTGCCGGTCGATGCAGTTATGCGCGACGTTGGTCACGCCGTCGGGGTACCAGCGGATCGCGACGTCGCCCTCGAAGGAGGCGTCCTTGGCGATCGAGTAGGTCTCGAACCACTCGATGCGGTTGCCGTGCTCGTACCAGAAGGCCTCGGGGTCGCGGATCGAGGCCTCGTAGAGCTCGCGGTACCGCGCCTCGTTCACGAAGGCCCGCGAGGCCCACTCGGCCGGAACAGGATGGAGATCCTGATGCGTCGTCCCGTGCTCCATGACGTCTCCCCGCGACCTCTCGTCCGAGCCGTGTCTTTAGCGAAGCCCGGACCGCATCGACAGACACCCGGCCATCGACTTTTGTCGTCGCCGGACGCTTGCCAAGGCCCCGCACGCGTATAACTTGAAGTTGTGGGCGGGGAGGGGGCGATGGCGAAGAACGTCTGCGTGTTCTCGGACGGGACCGGACAGGGCGGCTCCGTCAAGAACTTCGACAACACGAACGTGTGGAAGCTGTACGAGGCGGCGGAGGCCGGAGATCCCGGGCGAACGCGGCAGGTCTGCTTCTACGATCCGGGCCTCGGGGCCGACAGCGACGAATGGATCCGCTGGTCCTACAATCTCCTGAGCAAGGCGACCGGGCTCGGCATCTCGAAGAACATCAAGGATTGCTACGCGCATATCCTCGAGCATCACGAGCCCGGCGACCGGATCTACCTGTTCGGCTTCTCGCGGGGCGCCTACACGGTCCGCAGCCTCGGCGGCGTGCTCAAGCTCTGCGGCGTGCCGACCGCGTGGCGCACGATCCGGGACGAGGGCGCCCGCATCGCAGCCCGCACCGCCCTGGTCGAGGAGGCCGTCGAGACGGTCTACAAGCATTACGGGAACAGCGACGGCAAGAAGTTCGAACGCCGGCGGCTCGGCGACGCCTTCCGGACCCGCACGGGAGCGCACGAGGCGCCGCCCTACTTCGTCGGCGTGTGGGATACGGTCCGCTCGCTCGGACTGCCGGGAACCAGCGGCCTCATGACGGCCCGGCACGCCTTCCACGACGCCACGCTCGACGGGCGGGTCCGGTTCGCCCGCCAGGCCCTGGCGATCGACGAGAACCGCGAGAGCTTCCAGCCCGAACTCTGGGAGGTCGAGCCGGCCGACACCGCCAGCGGCCGGATCAAGCAATGCTGGTTCCCGGGCGTCCATTCCGACGTCGGGGGCGGCTACGGCGACGACACGACGCTCGCCGAACTGGCCCTCGCCTGGATGGCGGAGGAGGCCACGTCCGCGCCTCCGCCGGACGAGGCGCTCCTCGTCGACGCGAGCCGGATCCCCGTGGTCGACGACGGCCATGCCGTCGGCCTCCAGCACGACGAGCTGCGCGGGTTCAGCCTGTTCCGGCGAGGAACGCGGGAGCGCCACCACGCCCCGCCCTGGCGCGAATGCGCGACGATCGCGGACCCGAGCGTCGGACGGCGGCTGCGGGCGAAGGACGTCGCCACGCTCGACGGGCCGCGGCCCTACCGGCCGAACGCCCTGGCGACGCGGCTGGCGCCGAATTTCGGCCTCGACGGCTGAGGCGGGCCGGGTTGCATCGGCGCCGCCTCCACGCTTGGTAGGGACAGCCTCCGGCGCAGGATCCTCGATGCCCGACTTCAATCCCGACCGCGTGCTCTCCGACCTGCGGGAGCTCGCCACCTTCGGCGCCTACGAGACCGGCGTGCACCGCCCGACCTTCTCGGAGGTCGACGTCGCGGCCCGGCGCTGGTTCGCGGGCAAGCTGGAGGAGGCGGGGCTCGAGGCGTCGATCGACGGGATCGGCAACGTCTACGGCTTCGCGCCGGGCGACGGGCCGACGATCCTCACCGGCTCGCACCTGGAGAGCCAGAACCATGCGGGCTGGCTCGATGGGGCGCTCGGCATGGTCTACGGGCTCGAGGCCGCCCGGGCGCTGGGCCGGGGCGTCGACGTCGCGGCGTGGTGCGACGAGGAGGGCCATTTCGGCTCGTTCATCGGCTCGCGCTCCTTCACGGGCCTCCTGCCGGAGGAGGAGATCGACGGGCTCGCCAACAAGTACGACGGCACGCCGCTCCGCGAGGCCCTGGCGAAGGCCGGGCTCGCGGGCGTGCCGCGCCGCCGGCTCGCGCCGGGGCGCCACAAGGGCTTCTTCGAGGCGCATATCGAGCAGGGCGACACGCTCATCGCGTCGGGCCGGAAGATCGGCGTCGTCACGGCGATCGTCGCCATCTGGCAGTACCGGATCACGGCGGTCGGCGAGCAGAACCATGCCGGCACCACCTCCATGGCGCGCCGGCGCGACGCGGGGCTCGCCCTCGTCCGGCTGCTCGGCGAGATCGACCGCACCTTCCCGGACCTCGCCGGCGAGCGCAGCGTCTGGACCTGCGGGCGCATCGCGCTGGAACCCGGCGCGCCGTCCATCATCCCGGGCCGGGCCTCGCTCCTCTTCCAGTTCCGCGACGCGGATCCGGCCACGCTCGACCGGCTCCATGCCGAGCTCTACCGCCTCGTGGCGCAGGCGAACCAGACCGGGCGCTGTCCGATCACGGTGGAGATCATGGGGCAGAGCCGCCCCGCGCTCATGGATCCCGCCATGCAGGACGCGATCGAGGCCGCCGCCGGCCCGGACCTCGCGCTGCACATGCCGAGCGGTGCCGGCCACGACGCGCAGTATCTCGCGCGCGAGATGCCGGCCGCCATGCTGTTCGTGCCGTCGATCGGCGGCATCAGCCACCACTGGACCGAGAACACGTCGGACGAGGACCTCGTGCTCGGCGCCCGCGTCTATTGCGACGCGGTCGCCCGCATGCTGGCAACCTGAAGGTCGGCGGAGGGGCCGCTCAGTCGCAGCCCTGGCAGATGCCGTTGCGGATCCGCTTGTCGAGGCTGCGGCTCTCCTGATCGAGCCGGGGGTTCGTCCCGGGCGCGGCGGCGCCGGGGGGCTTGGTCTGGCCGACGGCCGTGGTGGAGCCCGTCTTCTCGGGCAGCGAGCCGTTGATCGTCGAACCGACGGATCCGGCGGGCGGCGCGGAGGGGGTGGTCTGAGCCTGCGCGGCACTCCCGGCGAGGAGGCCCAACGCGGCGATCGCGGCGACGAACTTCATGACACTCTCCTTCGCGGCGACAACGTGGCCGCGACGACGGAGGTTGCATGCTATCGCAGGCCGGCTCCGGGACTGCCCGGCGTGGCGCCGGGCGCCGTGCCGGACGGCGGCTGCGCCGGACCCGGCAGCACGGGCGCGACCGTGCCGCCGGGCGTCATCAGGCCGCCGCCGCGGCTCGGATCGGTGAGCTGCACGGTCCAGCTCTTCTGCTCGCCCGTGTCGATCTCCAGGAACCCCGTCCGGTCGAAGCCGCGCGCGAGGCAATCCTAGACCCCGCGGATCGTGAACTCGCGGTCGCGCGTGCACATGAGCGAGCGGCCCGTCCAGTCGCCGCCCCGATCGTAGTCGACCGCGTGGAGATAGAAGAACCGGGAGGCGAGATCGCCGCGCACCAGCGTCTCGCAGCCGCGGGCCGCGAGGTTCCACCAGCCCTCCGTCACCCAGCCGCCCGCGTCGCGGTAGCCGATGGAGACGCCGACGCGGCTGTCGGTCGTGTTGCAGAGACGCAGATCCGCCTGCGCCGGCGTGGCCAGGACCAGGGCCACGAGGGCGAGGAGACCCGCCAGGGGGATGCACGGAGCGTCGGGCGACATCATATCGGGTTCGGGACGGGCGCCTCGCCCTCACGCAGCCTGAATGCGGCGATCCGAAGGCCGGACCGCCCGCCGGAGGATGGAATGGGGATCGACGAACTGGAGGCCGGCACGCGGACCGAGCTCGAGGCCGCGGCCTTCCGGCGCCTCGTGGCGCATCTCGGCGACCGCACGGACGTGCAGAACCTCGACCTCATGAACCTCGCCGGGTTCTGCCGGAACTGCCTGTCCAACTGGATGGCGGAGGCGGCCGCGGAGCGCGGTCTCCCGGTCGGCAAGGAGGAGGCCCGGACGCATGTCTACGGGATGCCCTATGCCGACTGGAAGGCGCGCCATCAGGTCGAGGCGCGTCCGGACCAGCTCGCCGCCTTCGCGGAGGCCAAGCCCGGCCACTAGGGGCCGGCGCCCTCCCGCAAGCCCCGCCACTAGGGGCCGGCGCCCTCCCGGAGGTCAGGCCTCCAGGCGCTCGCGGATCATGTTCTGCAGCGTCACGAGGTATTCCTCGGCGATGCTGGCGCGCTTCTCGGACGCCGTCAGGCGCTCGGAGGCGTCGGTGATCATCGCCTGGGTGCGGTCGAGCATCTCGGCCGAGCGGCGCTCCAGCTCCTCGTTCCGCTTGCGCTCGCGCTCCAGGGTCTCGAGCGTGACCGTGAGCTTGTCCTCGGCCTCGATCAGGAGGCGCTTGAGGGCCTCGACCTTGTCCTCGGCGTCCGCCGCCCGGCGCTCGGCCGAGGCCAGTTGCTCCTTGCGGGCCGTCATCGAGTCGCTGGCCTTCACGATCGCGTTCATGGCCGCGACCTGTTCGGGCCGGGTGGCGTTGCCGCCGCGGAACGCCGGGCGCAGCACGTTCTCGGTCTGCGCGCGCGGGTCGCCCTTCAGCTGGGACGCGATTTGCCGGGCCAGATCGCCGAGATCGTCCTGGCGGGCTGCTGCTGATTCGCGCATCGATGGTTCCCGAAAAGATGAACAAAGGTCTGCTCCGCCATGGTTAACGAAAGGTTAACGCCCGGGTCCCGGCCGCAGGCGCGCGGCCGGTGATGCGCGAAGGCCACATGGCGCCCGGGCGGGCCGCGGCCTAAGAGGGGCGATGCGACCCTGGGGCGACCCCTTCGATCGGCGCGGCTACCATCCCGGCAACCTCAAGGAGGCGCTGGTCGATGTCGCGCGCCGCTTCATCGCCGAGCGCGGGCTTCTCGGCTTCACGCTGGTCGAGGCGGCCAAGCGGGTCGGCGTCACGCCGGCGGCGCTCTACCGCCACTTCACGGGGCGCGACGCCCTCCTGCAGGAGGTCGCGTTCCGGGGCTTCACCCAGCTGGGCGAGCGTCTCGGCCGGGCGCTGGCCGGGGCCGGAACGCCGATCGAGCGCTTCACCCGCATGGGCGAGGCGTATCTGGACTTCGCCGAGACGGAGCCGGGCTACTACGCGGCCATGTTCTCGGCCCGGCCGGCCGCGCCGGACGGGGAGGTCGGCGCACCGAACGGCACGGCCTTCGACCTCCTGCTCGATGCGCTCCGCCGCACCTTCCCGGACGGGTTCGGCCCCGTCGATCCGCGCTTCATGGCGCTGGAGGTCTGGGCGCTGTCGCACGGCATCGCCATGCTGGACGCGGCCGCTCAGCTTCCCCGCGGCCCGGGCCTCCCCGGCAAGCACGAGCTGCTGCGGGCGGGCGTGATCGCCATCGTGCACGGCGCCAAGGCACCCTGACGCCGAAGCGTCCCGTCGCGCGGAGCCGTCCACGTCGGCCCCGCGGACGTCCCGGTCAGGGCTGCAGCTCGATCGTGCCCGCGAGCGGGGCGTCCGACGCGCCGCCCACGAAGATCTCGTAGCGTCCCGGTTCGAGCACGCGCGCGCCGGTCCCGTCCGTGTAGGCCAGCGCATCCGCGGGCAGCGCCAGGGCGACGCTCGCCGTCTCGCCCGGTGCGAGGACGACCTTGCGGAAGCTCTTCAGCTGCCGGAGCGGGCGGCTGATCCGGGCGACCGGCTGGCGGACGTAGAGCTGCACGACCTCGCTGACGGGGCGCGGCCCCACGTTCGAGACCGTCGCCCGGACCACCGCGCTGCCGCCGCGCGGCACCACAGGATCGTCGATCCGCACCGGCCCGTAGGCGACCCGCCCGTAGCCGAGGCCGAAGCCGAACGGGAACAGCGGCGTGAACTCCTCGTCGACGTAGCGGAGGGTGAAGCGGTTGCGCGGGTCGGGCGGCCGCCCGGTCGGCAGCCGGTCGTAGAACAGCGGCACCTGGCCGATCGTCCGCGGCCAGGTGACCGGGAGCCTGGCGGACGGCGAGACGTCGCCGAAGAGGAGGTCGGCCACCGCGTTGCCGCCCTCCGTTCCGGGAAACCAGGCCATGAGGAGCCCGGCCAGCCGGTCGACGACCCGGCCCAGCTCCACCGGCCGGCTCGCGACCAGCACGAGGACGACCGGCTTCCCCGCCCCGACGAGGCGGTCGAGCAGCTCCGCCTGCCGGCCGGGCAGGGTCAGGTAGGCGCGCGAGGCGGCCTCGCCCGTCAGCTCCAGAGGCTCGCCCATCACGGCGACCACGACGTCCGCCGCCTCGGCGGTCGCGACGGCGGCCGCGAATCCGGCATCGGACCCGCAGCCCACGTCGCAGCCGGGCGAGAAGGACAGGCTCGCCCCCGCGCTCTCCGCGCGGCGTCGCAGGCCTTCGAGGATGGACACGCCGTCCTCGTACCTCACGAGCGCCGCATGCGGGCCCACCAACTCCTTCGCGTCCGCCGCGATGCCGCCGACGAGCGCGATGCGGCGTCCCGGGGCGAGCGGCAACGCGCCCTCGTTGCGCAGCAGGACCATGGACTCGGCCGCGGCCCGCCGGGCGAGGGCCCGGTCATTGGGGGAGGGCGGCGGCGGCGCGTCCAGGACGGGCGGGCTCGTGGGCGCCTCGAACAGTCCCATCCGCAGCTTGGTCCGCACGATGCGGCGCGCCGCCTCCGCGACCGCGGCCTCCGGGACGCGGCCGGCCGCGATCTCGTCCGGCAGGTGCTTCGCGTAGAGGCCGCTCGCCATGTCCATGTCGACGCCGGCCGCGAGGGCGAGACGCGCGGCCTCGGCGCCGGTCGCCGCGACGCCGTGGTCGCGCAGCTGGTCGATCGCGAGCCAGTCGGAGACGACGAAGCCGGAGAAGCCGAGGCGGCCCCGCAGCGTGTCCGTGAGCAGGAACCGGCTCGCGGTCGCCGGGACGCGGTCGAGCGCGTGGAAGGCGCTCATCACGCTCTCGGCTCCCGCCCCGATCCCGGCCGCGAAGGGCGGCAGGTAGGCGTCGACGAGCTCGCCCGGCCCGATGGAGGCCGAATCGTAGTCGCGCCCGCCGATCGCGGCGCCGTAGCCGGCGAAATGCTTCAGCGTCACGGCGAGGCCGCCCTCGCGGAAGCCGCGCACGCGCGCCGCCGTGAAGGCCGCGCCGAGATGCGGATCCTCGCCGAAGCCCTCGACCATGCGGCCCCAGCGCGGGTCGCGGGCGAGGTCGGCCATGGGCGCGAAGGTCCAGTTGATGCCGATCGCCGCCGCCTCCCGGGCGGCCGCGCGGGCCACCTCCCGGGCGAGGTCCGGATCGAAGCTCGCCGCCTCGCCGAGCGGCAGCGGATATTGCGTGCGCAGCCCGTGCAGCACGTCGAGCCCGACGAGGAGCGGGATGCCCGACGGCGCGCGGCGCGCGAGCGCCTGCACGTCCGCGATGTCGCGCCCGTTCGTGAAGGCGAGGACGCCGCCCGCCGCTCCGGCCGCGATGCGGTCGCGGGAGAAGGAGGGGCTGTTCGCGACGAGATCGAGCTGGCCGATCCTCTCCGCGAGCGACAGGCCGCCGAGGATGCGCTCGACGCGTTCGTCCTCGGACGGAGGCGCCTGCGCGAAGGCGGCGGGCGCGAGGAGGAGAAGCGCCGCGAGGCCCGCGCCGGCCCGGCCGAGGCCCGGCGGACGGTTGCGGTTCGGCGGGGACGCGGTCAGACGGGGGCGCGGCATGGCGGTTCTTGTAGCCGCCCGATCGGTCCCGGCCCAGCGCCGCGACGATCGGCCGAGAGGCCGCGCCGGGAGCGATCGTGGACCCGTTCTGGACCGTTCTCCTCCTGCGCATGCTGGCGACGGCGGCCGTGGTGGTCGCGGTGTCGCTGCTCGTCGAGCGGTCGGGCCCGCTCGTCGGCGCCCTCGTCGCGACGCTGCCGATCTCGGCCGGGCCGGCCTACGTCTTCCTGGCGGCCGACCATCCGCCCGACTTCGTGGCCGCGAGCGCCGCCGCGAGCCTGCTCTCGGTGGCGGGGACCGGGTTCTTCATGGTCGCCTATGCGCTCGTCGCGCCGCGCGTCCCGACGGCCGTGGCGCTCGGCGCCGCGATCGCGGCGTGGCTCGCGGGCGCGCTCTCGCTGTCGCTCGTGCCGTGGCCGCTCCCGGCCGCCTTCGCGCTCGCCTTCGGCGTCAACGCCGCGGGCGGCTGGCTGACACGGCACCGGCGCGGCGCGGCGTCGCGGGCCGTCCTGCGGCCCCGGCTCTGGCACCACGCGGTCCGGGCGGCGGCCGTGATGGGTCTCGTCGCCGCCGTGACCGTCGTGGGCCATGCCGTCGGGGCGCGGGCGGCGGGGCTCGCGACGCTGGCGCCGATCGTGTTCACGTGCCTGATCCCGATCCTGCAGCCCCGGATCGGCGGGCCCGCGACGGCCTCCATGGTGGCGTTCAGCCTGGACGGCATGATGGGCTACGCCTTCGCGCTCACGCTGCTCACCCTGACGGCCGTGCCGCTCGGCTCGGCGCCGGCCCTCGCGCTCGCGCTCGCCGCCTGCTGCGGCTGGAACGCGCTCTTCCTCGCCTGGCGCAGGCGTGGCGCAGGCTGACGCGCGCCGTTGTGCCCAGGCAAAACGGCGGCGCACCCGCGCCGGTCTTGCGCCGCGCGCCGGCCCCCGGCAGGAACGGGCCATGATGCCCACCGCTCCCGCCGGGGCGCCCGCCCGGGACCGGGCGGCGTGAGCGCCTTCACGTTCCTGCACGCGGCCGACCTGCATCTCGGGAGCCCGCTCGCGGGCCTCGCGGGCCGCGACCAGGATCTCGCCGAGCGCTTCGTCGCGGCCGGCCGCGAGGCCTTCTCGGCCCTCGTCACGCACGCGGTCGAGGCCGGGGTCGCGTTCGTGGTCTGCGCGGGCGACGTGTTCGACCGCGAATGGGCGGACCTCTCCATCGGCCTGTTCTTCGCCCGCGAGCTCGCGCGGCTGGACCGGGCGGGCATCCCCTTCCTGTGGATCCGCGGCAACCACGACGCCGAGAGCATCGTCCGCAGGAACGTGACGCTGCCGCCGGGCACGCTCGACTTTCCGCACGCCAAGGCGGGGACGCACCGGCTGGAGCGCTGGCAGGTCGCGGTCCACGGCCGGAGCTTCCCGGACCGGACGGTGCCCGACGGCTTCGTCGCCTCCTATCCGGCGCCCGTGCCCGGCTGGTTCAACCTCGGCCTGCTGCACACGTCCTGCGAGGGCCACGCCGCCCACGACACCTACGCGCCCTGCACGACGGCCGAGCTCGCCGCCCGCGGCTACGATTACTGGGCGCTCGGGCATGTCCACGACTACGCCGAGCTGCGGCGCGACCCGCCCATCGTCTATCCGGGCAACCTCCAGGGCCGGAGCGTCCGCGAATGCGGGCCGCGCGGCGCCGTCGCCGTGGACGTGCGCGACGGCCGCGTGGAGGCGATCCGGCGGATCGTCCTCGACCGGGCGCGCTTCGTCCACCTCGAGCTGGAGGCCGGCGACCACGGGAGCGAGGCGGCGCTGGTCGACGCGGTCGGCCGCGAACTCGCGCCCCACGTGGCGGAGGCCGCCGACCGGCCCGTCGCCTTCCGGGTGACGCTGGCGGGCGAGACGGCGCTGCACGACGCGCTCCTCGGCGATCCCGACCAGCTCCGGGCCGAACTCCAGGCCGCCGCCCACCGGCTGCACGAGGACGTCTGGCTGGAGCGGCTGCGCGTGCGGACCCGGCGGCCGGACCGGCCCGCGCTCCCCGAGGGCGACGCCGTGCTCCTCGACCCCGCGAGCCTCCTCGCCGCGCTCGACCGGGATCCCGGGCTCCGCGAGGACGCCCGCCGGATCGTGGCCGAGATCGCCGCGAAGCTGCCGGGCGGCGCGGGCGACGGGGAGCTCGACGACCTCGACGCCCTCCTGGCGGAGGCGGAGGCGACCGTGATGGCGCGGCTCTCGGGGCGGGGCTGCTGAGATGCGCCTCCTGTCGCTCGATCTCGACCGGTTCGGCCCGTTCACGGGCAAGCGCCTCGCCTTCCGGCCGGATGCGCGGCTCCACGTCGTGCTCGGCCCGAACGAGGCCGGCAAGAGTTCCGCGCT
>JAEUAC010000290.1 GCA_019695455.1 Methylorubrum extorquens
CGGCTTCAAGATGCAACTCCAGGATCGCTCCGGCGCCGGGCTCTCGACCGCGCTTGCGGCGGCGCGCGACGTCATCGGACAGGCGAACCAGAACCCGAACCTCAGCCGCGTCTTCACGACGTTCAGCAACAACACGCCGCAGATCTACCTGGACATCGACCGCGTGAAGGCCCGCATGCTGGACGTGCCGCTCGCCAACATCTTCAACACGCTGCAGGTCAATCTCGGTGGCGCCTACGTCAACGATTTCAACGTGTTCGGCCGGGTCTATCAGGTCCGGGTTCAGGCGGATGCGCGCTTCCGGCAGGATCGGGAGGACATCCAGCGCCTGAAGGTGCGTTCCTCGACGGGCGCCCTCGTGCCGCTCGGATCGCTCGTCGCCATCCGGGACACGGCGGGCGCGGACCTCGTGCAGCGCTACAACATGTACACGTCCGTCCCCATCCAGGGCGACACGGCGCGCGGCGTCTCGTCGGGCACCGGCCTCGACGAGATGGAGAAGATCGCCGCGTCGCTGCCGGCCGGCATGGGCTACCAGTGGACGGAGCTCGCCTTCCAGGAGAAGGCCACCGGCAACACGGCGATCTTCGTCTTCGCGCTCGGCGTGCTGTTCGTGTTCCTCGTCCTCGCCGCCCAGTACGAGAGCTGGTCCCTGCCGCTCGCCATCATCCTCGTCGTGCCGACGGGCGTGCTGGCCGCGCTCGGCGGCGTGGTGCTGCGCGGCCAGGACAACAACATCCTGACGCAGGTCGGGCTCGTGGTGCTGATCGGCCTCGCGGCGAAGAACGCGATCCTGATCGTGGAATTCGCCAAGCAGATCGAGGACCGCGACCGGACGGGGCCCGTGGAGGGCGTCGTGGAGGCCGCGAAGCTCCGGCTCCGGCCGATCCTGATGACGGCCTTCGCCTTCATCCTGGGCGTGGTGCCGCTCGTGATCGCCACCGGACCGGGCGCCGAGATGCGGCAGGCGCTCGGCACGGCCGTGTTCTTCGGCATGATCGGCGCGACGGTGTTCGGCCTGTTCCTGACGCCGGTCTTCTACGTCGTCATCCGGGCGATCGTGATGCGCGTGCGCGGCGAGTCCTGGACCACGCCGCCGGATGCGCCGCACGGCGAGGCCAAGCCGGCCTGACCGGCGAGCCGGCCGCGGCCGGCTCGCTCCAGCCCGAGGCCGGGCGCGGGCGTTGACGCCGCCGCGCCCCTCGCCCAATCCTTCGCACGACCCATCGCCGTTCGAGGTTCGTCCATGCGCCCCATGAAATTCGGCATCGGCCAGCCCGCCCCCCGGGTCGAGGATGCCCGCTTCGTCACGGGGCAGGGGCGCTACACGGACGACATCCGGCCGGCCGGGGCCGCGATCGCCCACGTCGTCCGCTCGCCGCACGCGCATGCCCGGTTCACGATCGGCGACCTCGCCGCGATCCGCGCCATGCCGGGCGTGCGGCTCGTGCTGACGGCAGCCGATCTCGGCGGCTACGGCACGCTGCCCTGCGATGCGCCGGCCAAGCAGGCGGACGGCACCGTCATGCAGACGCCGCCCTATCCGCTCCTGGCGGACGGGCTCGTGCGGCACGTGGGGGACGCGGTGGCGTTCGTCGTGGCCGACACCGAGGGCGCGGCGCGCGACGCCGCCGAGGCCTTCCCCGTCGAGTGGGACGCGGAGGACGCGGCCGTCGGCATCGAGGGGGCGGCGGCGTCGGGCGCCCCGCTCGTCTGGCCGGAGGTCGCCGGCAACCTCGCCTTCGATTGCGCGGAGGGAGACGCGGCCGCGACGGAAGCGGCCTTCGCGAAGGCCGACAGGGTGGTCGGCCTCACGATCGTGAACAACCGCCTCGTCACGAACTACATGGAGCCCCGCGCCTGCTTCGCGGAGTACGACGCGGGCACCGAGGCCTGGACCCTGACGCTCGGCAGCCAGGGCGTGCACGGCATCCGGGACACGCTGGCGAAGAAGATCCTGAAGGTGCCGTCGGAGCGCATCCGCGTGGTCACGCCCGATGTCGGCGGCGGCTTCGGCACCAAGATCTTCATGTTCCGCGAATACCCGCTCTGCCTGATCGCGGCGGAGCGCATCGGCGGCGCCGTGAGCTGGACGGCCGACCGGACCGAGCACTTCCTCGGAGACGCGCAGGGCCGCGACAACATCACGACGGCCGAGCTCGCGCTCGACGCGGACGGCCGCTTCCTCGCCATGCGGGTGGACCTCCTGTCCGACATGGGCGCCTATCTGTCGAGCTACGCGCCCTTCATCCCGACGGCGGGCTCGCTCATGTCGCCCGGCGTCTACGCCATCCCGACGATCGCGATCCGCATCCGCGGCTACTACTCGCATTCGCTGCCGGTCGACGCCTACCGGGGCGCCGGTCGGCCCGAGGCGGCCTACATGATCGAGCGCCTCGTCGACCACGTCGCCCGGGAGACGGGCCGGAGCCCGGCCGAGATCCGTGCCCGCAACTTCGTGGCGCCCGGCGCCATGCCGTACCGGACCTCCACGGGCAAGACCTACGATTCGGGCGAGTTCGAAGGCCACATGCGGCTCGCGATCGAGCGGGCGGATTGGGACGGGTTCCCGGTCCGGCGGGCGGCATCGCAGGCGCGAGGCAGGCTGCGCGGCATCGGCCTCGCCTCGTACATCGAGGCCTGCGCGGGCGGGTCCGGCGAGCGCGCGGACGTGCGGCTCGACGCGGATGGCGGCGCGACCGTGCTCATCGGCACGCAATCGACGGGGCAGGGCCACGAGACGGCCTACGCGCAGATCGTCAGCCAGGAGCTGGACCTGCCGCTCGACCGCGTCCGCGTGCGCCAGGGCGACACGGCCGCGATCCGCACCGGCGGCGGCACGGGCGGCTCGCGCTCGATCCCGATCGGCGGCGCGGCGCTGTCCCAGGCCAGCCAGACGCTCGCCGAGCAGCTGAAGCAGGTCGCGTCCGACATGCTCGAGACGGGACCGGCCGACCTCGAGATCGCCGACGGCGGCATCCGGGTCGTCGGCACCGACAAGGCCGTGTCCTTCGCGGACGTGGTCGCGAAGGCGGGGCCGGGCTCCGACGCGCTCGCGGCGGGGCAGAAATGGACGCCGTCCGAGGCGACGTATCCGAACGGCACCCATGTCTGCGAGGTCGAGATCGACCGGGAGACGGGCGAGGTGGACGTGGTCTCCTACGTCGTCGTCGACGATTTCGGCGTGACCATGAACCCGCTGCTCCTCGGCGGGCAGGTCCATGGCGGCATCGCGCAGGGGATCGGGCAGGCCCTCCACGAGCGCACGGTCTACGAGGCCGGGACCGGGCAGCTCGTGACGGCGTCGTTCATGGATTACCGGCTGCCGCGCGCGGCCGACATCCCCGACATCCGGTTCGAGACCCGCAACGTGCCCTCCACCACCAACGCGCTCGGCATGAAGGGGGCGGGCGAGGCGGGGGCGATCGGCTCGTGCCCGGCCGTCATGAACGCGGTCGTGGACGCGCTGCACCATGCCTGCGGCATCACCCATCTGGACATGCCGGCGACGCCCGATCGCGTGTCGGCGGCGCTGCGCACCGGCCGCGCCGCATGAGGTCTCGCGACTTGGAATAATTCCGAGCGACAACCGATCCCGTCCCGGCTAAGCTTGACGGGTCGGACGGGCGTTCCGGGGAGATCAGGACGATGCGACGTATCGCTGTAGTGGTGGCGTGCCTTCTCGCGACGAGCGGGATCGTCCTCGCCCAGGACCCGATCGCGCAGCGCCGCGACGTCATGAAGGGCGTCGGCGCCGCCACGCGGACGGGCACGCAGATGGCGAAGGGCGACATCCCGTTCGACCTCGCCAAGGCGAAGGAGGTGCTGTCGACCTACGCCAAGGCGGCCGCGAACTTCCACGAATACTTCCCGACCGATTCCAAGACCGGCGGCCAGACGACCGCCGCGCCCGCCATCTGGGAGAACCAGGCCGACTTCCGGGCCAGGTTCGACGCCTGGGGCAAGGACATCCAGGCCGCCTCGGCGAGCACCACGGACCTCGCGACCTTCCGCGAGAGCTTCGGCACGGTCACGAAGGCCTGCGGCGCCTGCCACAACACCTACCGCATCAAGACCTGACAGGCGTCGTGCGGGCCGATCCGGCAGCGCGCCCGCACGCGGGCGGCGGCGGCAGCGTCGCTGCCTGGGACGGGCCGACCCGGCTCTTCAAGTGGAGCCTCGTCGCGCTCGTCGCGGCGGCGTGGACGACCCAGCATTACGGCCTGATCGAGTGGCACCTCCGGATCGGCTACGCGATCCTGGTCCTGCTCGTCTTCCGGCTCCTCTGGGGCGTCGTCGGCTCGTCCACCGCGCGGTTCGCGGCCTGGGTGACGTGGCCCTGGACGGCGTTCCGCTACGCGACCGGGCTCCTGCGGGGGCGGGCGCCGCCCTACCTGTCGCACAATCCCCTGGGCGGCTGGATGATCCTCGTCCTGCTCGCCCTCGTGGGCGCCCAGGCCGTGACGGGCCTCTTCACGGTCGACGACAACGGGATCTACGGCGGGCCGTTCGCGAACCTCGACTTCGGCGACCCGACCCCCGTGCAGAGCCTGTTCGGCCGCTGGCACCACATCGCCTTCAATGTGATCCTGGCCTTCATCGCCATCCACGTCGTGGCGAACCTGACCTACCAGTTCATCAAGAAGGACCCGGTGGTCCGGGCCATGATCACCGGCAGGAAGCCCGTCGAACCCTTCGTCGACCAGCCGGCCATGACGCCCGCGCCGGCCCTCGTCGCACGGGCCCTCGGCTGCCTCGCCCTCGCGGTCGCGATCGTCCTGGGTGGGATCAGGCTGGCGGGCGGGAGCCTGTAGCGGCCAGACGAGCGCGTTCGGCATCTTCGCGCGCATCGTCGCGCGCCGTGTACCACACGACCCAGGCATAGCCTGCGCCGGCCATCGTCAGCAGGATCGCGGGCACGCCGATCAACGCGTACCAGTGAAGAAGCGTCATGGCCGCAACCTCCCGAGGATGATCGGCACGACCACATGTCGGATGATCCCGGTCGCGAACCAACCGAGGCTGATCAGAAGGGCGAACCGGCCGGAGATCGGGCTGGGCACGCCATAGCTCAGCGCTACCAAGGGTGCGACCACGCCGGCGACGACGGTGGCCGCCGCGACCGTGTTGAGAAGCGTCGCGAGGTACTTGGTGCGCTCGTTCCGGATCAGCGACACGCGTCAGTCCATCACGGCCGCCTTGAGGATGCAGACCATCGTGGCATGGCCGGGCTCGGGGCCGACGCAGCGGACCGTGTGGGGACGGTCGCAGCGATAGCGGAGCGACTCCCCGGCCTTCGCGTGATGCACGACGTCTCCGACCTCGACCGCGAACTCGCCCTCCAGCACCGACAGGCACTCGACGGAGCCGCGCTGATGCGCCTCGCTCTCGAGCACGCCGCCGGGATCGGACGTGACGTCGTACCATTGCAGCCACTCGACCGTCTTGATCCAGCCGATGATGGCGAGCCGCATCCGGCCGTCGTCGGAGACGAGGATCGGCGTGTCGCCCTTCGACGACTTGTCGATGAAGGGCTCCTCGTCGACGGAGGCGAGGACGCGCTCGATGGAGATGTCGAGCGCCTGGCTCAGGCGCCAGATGGTGGCGAGCGTCGGGTTGGTCTCGTTGCGCTCGATCTGGCTGATGATGGACTTCGCGACGCCGGATTGCTCGGCGAGCTCGGACAGCGACAGCGAATACGCCTTGCGCAGGCGCTGGATGGTCTTGCCGAGCTGCCCGGACAGCACCTGGGCGCCGGCCTCCAGCTCGCGCGCGCGTTCCCGACCTTCGACCGCCATCCCGTTCCGGCTTTCCGCGACCCGTTCGCTTCGGGCGACGGAACCCCGCCTGGGCCCAAAGATCAACCCAAGGGTGGCGCGTCGGGGCCGCGAGGGGGCCAGAGGGCGAAGAAGTGGTGGACGGGCCCGCGCCCGCCGCCGATCGCGAGCGTGTCCGCCGCCGCGAGCGCCCCGCCGAGATAGGCCTTCGCGGCCTCGGCCGCTTGGCGCAGCGTCATGCCGCCCGCGAGGCCCGCCGCGAGCGCGGCCGAGAGCGTGCAGCCGGTGCCGTGCGTGTTCCGCGTCGCGATGCGGCGGGCCGGGAGGCGCGTCGTGCGGTCCCGCTCGACGAGCACGTCGACGCTCTCGGGGCCGTCGGCGTGGCCGCCCTTCATCAGGACGGACCGGGCGCCGAGCGCGAGGAGGCGCCGTCCCTGCGCGGCCATGGCCTCCTCGTCGGCCGCGGCGGGCTCGCCGAGCAGGATCGCGGCCTCGGGCAGGTTCGGCGTGAGGCAGTCGCAGAGCGGCAGCAGGCGCTCGCGCAGGATCGCGACCGCGTCCTCCGCGATGAGGCGGTCGCCGCTGGTCGCCACCATGACGGGATCGAGGACGACGTGCCGGGCCCCGTGCCGCACGAGGCCGCCGGCCACGGCCGCGATCGTCTCCGGCCGCGACAGCATGCCGATCTTGGTCGCCCCGACCCGGAGGTCGCCGAACACGGAGTCCATCTGGGCCGCGACGAAGTCCGGCGGCACGTCGTGGATCGCCTGCACGCCGCGGGTGTTCTGGGCCGTGAGGGCCGTCAGGACGGAGGCGCCGTAGGCGCCGAGCGCCGAGAAGGTCTTCAGGTCGGCCTGGATGCCGGCGCCGCCGCCCGAATCGGACCCGGCAATGGTGAGCGCGATCGGGATCATGCGCCCGCTCTATCCGGCCGCCGCCCTCGCCGCCAGATCAGGTCGAGCGCTGCGGCGCGGCCTTGCGGCTCTTGACCCGGTCGAGCCCGAGGCGATGCTCCCGCCAGATCACGAAGACGCCGGCCGAGGCCACGATGGCGCCGCCCGCCAGCACGGCCGGCCCGGGCAGCTGCCCGAAGACGAACCAGCCCATCAGGAAGGCCCAGATCATGGTCGTGTAGTCGAAGGGCGCGATGAGCGAGGCGTCGGCGTAGCGGAAGCTCTGCGTCATCAGGATCTGGCCGATTCCGCCGAGGATGCCGATCGCGACGAGGAGGGCCGCGTCCTGGGCGCTCGGCATCTTCCAGCCGAGCACGATGGTCGCGAGGCCGAGCGCGGTCGTCAGGAGCGTGAAGTAGAACACGATCGCGCCCGTGGATTCCGTCGCCGTCATGCGGCGCACCTGGATGGTCGCGCCGGCCGCGCAGCAGGCCCCCAGCAGGCCGAACCCGGCACCCACGAGCCAGCCCGAGCCGCCCTCGCGCACGCCGCCGAGATGCGGCGAGACCATCACGAGCACGCCGAGGAAGCCGATGCCGACCGCCGACCAGCGATAGGCCCGCACCGTCTCGCCGAGGAACAGCGCGGCGAGCACCACCGTGATGAGGGGCGAGGCGTAGCCGATCACGACGGCGTCCGAGAGCGGCAGGTAGGAGAGGGCGACGAAGCCCGCGAACATGCCGCAGCT
>JAEUAC010000088.1 GCA_019695455.1 Methylorubrum extorquens
GCATTCCACGGCCGTCGGCGCGGCCGTTCTCGCCGGGCTCGCCGTGTCCGTGCTGCCCGAGAGCGCGATCAAGCCCGGCATGCGCATCCTCGGGCCGCGGGACGGGTATCCGCCGCTGCCGACCTGCAAGATCGGGCTGCTCCAGGGTATCCGGGAGCCGAACGCCCTGATCGACGCGCTCGCCGAGCAGATCCGGCAGAGCCTCGACAACCTCAGCGGAGATCGCGCGCAGGCGTTGCTGCAAGCGGCCGAGTGACGCTCAGCGCGCGGACGTCATGCCGTTCGAGACCGCGTTGAACTGGCCGCTGACCTGCGTGCTGACGCCCCGCACGGCGGTCACGATCACGAGGAAGATGAGCAGGCAGATCAGCCCGTATTCGATCGACGTCGCGCCGCTCTCGTCGGTCCAGAACCGTCTCATCACACCTCGTCCCCACGGCCAGCATGATGGGGGCGACAGCTTCCCATTGGGTTAACGGGGTCCTGACGGCCGCGTTGCGCGGCCGCGGCCGGGTCGCTAAGCCCCGGACACGACCGACGAGATACCATGACCGACGAGATCATCTGCGAACGCCGCGGGGCCGCGGGCCACGTCCTCCTCAACCGCCCGGCGGCCCTGAACGCCCTCACGCACGGCATGGTGCGCGGCCTGGCCGACGCGCTCGACCGCTGGGAGACGGATCCCGACGTGACCCGGGTGGTCGTGGAGGGCGCCGGCGGCAAGGCCTTCTGCGCGGGCGGCGACATCCGCATGCTCTACGAGGCCGGAAAGGCCGGCCGCCACGACGAGGCCCGGGCCTTCTGGCGGGACGAGTACCGGCTCAACATCCGCATCAAGCGCTACGCGAAGCCCTACGTGGCGCTCGTCGACGGCATCGACATGGGCGGGGGCGTCGGCCTCTCGCTGCACGGCTCGCACCTCGTCGCGGGCGACCGGTTCCGCTTCGCGATGCCGGAGGTCTCCATCGGCTTCTTCCCGGACGTGGGGGCGACCTACGCCCTCCCCCGCCTGCCCGGGGAGACGGGCACCTACATCGCGCTGACGGGCGGGCGGGTCGATGCCGACGACGCCGTGACGCTCGGCCTCGCGAGCGCGGCCGTGCCGTCCGGCCGCTTCGAGGCCCTGCGGGAGCGGCTGGTCGCGGGCGAGCCCGTCGCGGCCGCCGTCGCGGCCGAGGCGCGCGCGACCGCTCCCGGGCCGATCGCCCGCGAGCGGGCCACGATCGACCGCTGCTTCGCGGGCGACACGATCGCCGCCGTCCTGGCCGCCCTCGATGCGGAAAGCGGCGCCTTCGCGGCCGAGACGGCGGCGACGATCCGCGGCAAGAGCCCCGCGAGCCTCGCCATCGCGCTCGAACAGCTCCGGCGCGGCAAGGCGCTCGACTTCGAGGCCGCCATGGCGCTGGAATACCGGGTCGTCAGCCGGATCGGCCACGGCGAGGACTTCTACGAGGGCGTGCGCGCGACCATCATCGACAAGGACGGCACGCCGCGCTGGCAGCACCCGGCGCCGGACGCCGTCGACCGGGCCTTCGTGGACGCGCATTTCGCCCCCCTGCCCGACGAGCTCGGGACCGCCTGAATGGGCGTCCGCAACCTCAACGGGCCGGCCGAGCTGACGACGGAGGAGGACCGCCTCCTCGCCAACCCGCCGCGCCACGTCCGCTGGAACCTCGTGCTGGTCTCCTTCATGCGCATCCTCGCGCTGATCTGGATCGTGAAGGGGCTCGCCGCCTGGGCGGCCATCCTGGGCTTCGGCGGCTCGACGCCCTACGAGGCGCGGACGCTCGGCTACCAGGCGACGACCGTCTATTTCGCCGTGCTCGACCTCGTGGCCGCCGTGGGCCTGTGGCTCGCCTCGACCTGGGGCGGCGTGCTGTGGCTGCTGGCCGTGATGAGCCACCTCATCCTGGCCGTGTTCTTCCCTCGCTTCGTGGCGAACAGCACGCTCCTCGTCGCGCTGCTCATCCTCTGCACGATGATCTATTTGACGATCTCTTGGTTGGCCGCCATCGACGAGTGATTTGAATCAAGTAGAGCCGACCGCGATAACCACTCGTTCAGGTAAACTGATCTTCATTTCATCATTTGTTTAGGCAGAGAAGTAAAGCGCCGATTCATCCTCTTACTTAAAGTGGTCTTCATCGCCGTAACCTAGGTTGGCCTCATGACGGACCGGGAATACCCGGCCGGTACGGGACGAGGCATCAGATGAGCAACCTGGCGAAGAAGATCGCCGCCCCGGCAGACCCGGTCGGCGAGGACAGCGTGAAGCCCCGCTACCTCGAGTCGCTGCACCTCGTGGAGCGCCTCCATCGCCGCCTGCTCGACGTCATCAAGGACGAGTTCGAGCGTCGCGGCCGGGACGACGTGAACTCCGTCCAGGCGCTGCTGCTCTACAACATCGGCGACAAGGAGCTGACGGCGAGCGAGCTGCGGACCCGCGGCTACTATCTCGGCTCGAACGTCTCCTACAACGTCAAGAAGCTGGTCGAGATGGGCTACCTCCACCATGCCCGCTCGCGGGTCGACCGCCGCTCCGTCCGCATCTCGCTGACCGAGCGCGGCCGCCAGGTGCACGACGTCGTCGCCACCCTCTACGACAAGCACGCCCGGACGATCGAGCCGATCGGCGGCATCTCGGGCGACGACTTCACGCGCCTCAACCAGGCCCTCATCCGCCTGGAGCGCTTCTGGACCGACCAGATCCGCTACCGCCTCTGATCCGACCGCCGCGAGCGGACGGGCCGGGACGCCCTCCACCGCCCACGCCGGCGAAGGCCGGGGCAAAGGGTCGGGCGGACCCATCCCGAGGGGCGCGGGCGTCGCGGGGGCCGGGTGCCGGCCTTCGCCGGCCCGAGCGGCCGTGAGCGATGCGCGGGCCCGTCCAGCCCCTCCCCGCCGATCCCCGCGAACGCCGGGGCCCAGATCCCTCGCACCAGAAACCTCGCGAAGGCTCAGCTCGCCGGGCCGTATTCGAGATCGCCCGCGCGCGTCTTCGGCCGCCGGTTCAGGTCCCCGCACAGGCGGCGCAGCGCCGTCCGCACGCTCTCCTCGACCGTCGGGTGATAGAACGGCAGGTCGAGCATCGCGTCGACCGTCATGCCGGCCTGCACGGCCCAGGCCAGGAGATGGCCGATATGCTCGGCCTCCGGGCCGGCCATCTCGGCGCCCAGCAGGCGTCCGTCCTGCCGGTCCGCGTAGAGGCGCAGCAGGCCGGCGTTCCGGGCCATGACCCGCGCCCGTCCCGACCGGGACAGGTCGACCTCCGACACGGCCGGATCCCGCGCCTCCAGGGCCCGCCATCCGCCTCCGACGACCGCGATCTCCGGCTCCGTGTAGGTCACGGCGAGCCGCGCCATTCGCTCCGATGGGCGGGGATGCGGGTGCCGGGCCGCGTTCCGGCCCGCCACCGTGCCCTCGAAGGCCGCCTCGTGGAGGACCGGGCGATCGGCCGCGGCGTCGCCCGCGATGTAGACCGCGCCGTCGCCGCACCGGAGCGTCCCGGCATCGAAGACCGGCACGCCCTTCGGACCGAGGGCGAGCTCCGCCCGGTCGAGGTCGAGGCCGTCGAGCGCGGGCGGCCGGCCCGCGGCGACCAGGACCCGGGCGAACTCCGCCTCGCCCGCGCCGCCGTCGCGGGTCGTCCAGGCGAGCCGGGCGACCGACCCGGACCGCTCGGCCGAGACGTCCGCGCCGAGCACGAGGTCGAGCTCGCGACCGATGGAGTCCCGAGCCGCCGCCGCGACCCGCGGATCGGACAGCCCTCCGACGGACCCGCCCGAATCGAACACCGTGACGCGCACGCCGAGCCGCCCGAAGGCCTGGGCGAGCTCGATCCCGACCGGGCCCGCGCCGATCACGGCGAGGGAGGCCGGCAGGTCCGGCAGCTCGAACACCGTCTCGTTCGTGAGGACGAGGTCGCCCAGCGCCCGGAAGGCGGCGGGGACGCTCGGCCGCGAGCCGGTCGCGATCACGATCGCCTTCGCGTCCACGCGGCGCTCGTCGACGAGGAGCGTGGTCGGGCCGGCGAAGCGGGCGCGCCCGTGCAGCCGGCCGTCCGCCGGGATGGCCTCCATGGATTCGAGGACGCCGCCCACGAACTCGTCCCGCAGCCGTCGCACGCGCCGCATCACGGCCGGGCCGTCCACCTGCAGGGGCCCGGCCGAGAGGCCGAACTCGCCGAGGAGCGAGACGCCGTGCGCGGCCCCGGCCGCCGCGATCAGGAGCTTGGACGGCATGCAGCCCGTGCTGGCGCAGGTGGTGCCGCCCGGGCCCGATTCGATCAGCAGCACGGAGGCGCCCGCCCGGGCGGCCGCCGTGCGGGCGCTCAGGCCCGCCGTCCCCGCCCCGATGATGGCCACGTCGCACGTCAGCGCCTGCATGCCCGGCTCCCCCGATCCTCGTCCCGCGCCCGGCAACGGCGGCGGACGTGGTGAGGAATACGCGGCGTGACAGCATCGGCCCCGGCTTTCGAATGGCAGTCTGGGTCGGACGACCCGTCCGTCGAACGGACGGGACGTGAGCGGCGAAACCTGCCGCCACGTCCTTAAGGAAGCCTGATCAGTCCGGCCGATTTGTGGCGGTGCGGCGTCGCACATGGGCGCCGAACATTCCCCACCCGCCGCCGTTGCCGGGCGCGGGACGAGGATCGGGGGAGCCGGGCATGCAGGCGCTGACGTGCGACGTGGCCATCATCGGGGCGGGGACGGCGGGCC
>JAEUAC010000427.1 GCA_019695455.1 Methylorubrum extorquens
GACGCGCGTCGCCGGGATCCTGCGGGCCGCGCTGCGCGTGGCGGGCCGGAGCCCGGCGGGCTGGGCGGCAGGCGACGCGGTCGCCGCGACGGCAGGCTTCGCGACCGCAGGCTTGGCGACGGCGATGGTCTTGGCGGCGGCCGGCTTGGCGACGGCGTTCTTGGCGACGGCGCTCTTGGCGGGCTCGGCCTTGGCGGCCTGCGCGACGATGCGGGCGACGTCGTTGTAGCAACGGGTCGCCTTGTCGAACATCTGCTTGGCTTCGAGCGGCTGGCAGACGAGTTCGACGTGGCGGGTCGCCCAGGCGAGCCGGGCTTCGGCCGTCGAGGTCTCACCGGCGGCGCCCGCCGTGCCGGCGACGATCATGGCGCCCGCGAAGGCGACGAATCCGATCCTGGACGCCATGACGATTCCCCACGTGAACGCCCGACATACGCCAAAGGGGGCATAGTGTCACGTCGCGGCCGCGACATGGGCGCCACACTTCGACGAAACCTCTTACGGCGGCCTTAACCCTGGCTCAGGCGAAGCTCGGCTCGAGGCGGTCCGGCGCGGGCGCGGGCGCGTCGGGCACCTGCCGCAGCCGATAGATCGGCACGGCCTCCTCGATCCCGTCCAGCTCGTGGAAGCCGAGCGGCTCCGGGTCGCCCCAGAGGCGGTCCGCGAAGGCGCGCGACATGAGGAGGGGCTCGCCGAGGCGCTTGTTGCACTGGGCGATCCGGCTGGCGAGATTCACGTCCGGACCGATCACCGTGAAGTCGAGCCGCTGGCCCGAGCCCACGTTGCCGTAGGCGGCCTCCCCGTGATGGAGGGCGATGCCGGCCTCGATCTTGGTCGGGAAGCGGCCTTCCCGGTTGGCCTCGTCCAGGCGGACGAGCCCGGCCACTGCCGAGGCGAGGGCCGCGCCGGCGCTCTGGGCGGTGTCGTCGCCGCGGTCGCGGAAGATGGCGAGGAGCCCGTCGCCCATGTATTTCAGGATCTCGCCGCCCTCGCTCTCGATCGGCGGCACGAGGCAGTCGAAGAAGGTGTCGAGGAGCGCCACCGCCGCCTCCGGCGACAGGGCCGACGTGATCCGCGTGTAGCTGCGCATGTCGGCGAACAGGATCGAGGAGCGGATGCGGTTCACCTGGCCGCGCCGGATGGCGCCGCGCAGGATCTCCTTGTGAGGCTCGTCGCCCACGTAGATCCGCAGCACGTTGTCGAGCCGCTGGTTCACGGAGCGCAGCTCCAGCGCGGCCGCCAGCGTCGGCATGACGAAGCGGAGCGCCAGGATCTCCTCCGGCCCGAAGCCGCCCGGCGTGCGCGTCGCGAAGCTCACGCCGTTGCGGCTGCCGTTGATGAACAGGAGCGGCACGACGACGTATTGGGCGTAGCCCGCCTCCTTCAGCTCCGGCACGATCCCGTAGGCGTCGTCCGGCAGGGTCGGGATGTCGAGGAGCAGCCACTCGCCCGAATCGTGGGCATGCTTGAAGGGGCTGCGCTGGAAGGCGACATCCGTCTCCTCGCCGTGCGGGAAGAGCCGGAAGCTGAACCCGCCCTCGCGCGTCCACAGCCGGCCGATGCCGGCATATTCGGAATGCAGCGCGTCGATGGCCGTCGTCAGGCGGTCGACCGGGACGCCGAGCAGCCCCAGCCGTTCCGCGAGCCCGGCCAGGAGGTCGCCCCATTCCACCTGCCGGGTGGTCGCCGCCAGCAGCCAGTCGCGCAGCGCCAGCCCGCTTCCGAGCCGGTCCTGTCCGAGGCACGAGCCTTCCGACCCGTCGCCTGCCGCCGTCGGCCTGCTGCCGTCGGACAGGACCGCTCCGGATTCGTTCATGGGAGCCTAAGTGGGCCGGCCGCCGCCGCGACGCAAGCGCGGCCGTGACGCGGCCAGGAACGACTCGTCCCGTCGAGTCGTTCTCCGCGGGCACGCCTCCTGGCGTCGCGCGTAGGAGAGTTCGATGGCGGCGCCGCGGTCCAATTGGAAGGGCTACCTCAAGCTGTCCCTCGTCTCGTGCCCCGTCCAGCTCTACCCGGCCACCACGACCAAGGAGCGCGTCTCCTTCCACCTCCTGAACCGCGAGACGGGCAACCGGCTGCGCCGGCGCCTCGTCGATCCCGAGACGGAGGAGACGGTGGAGGCCGACGAGCAGGTGAAGGGCTATCAGGTCGGGAAGAACGACTACATCGTGCTGGAGGAGGACGAGATCGACGAGGTCGCGATCGAGTCCAACCACACGATCGACATCGAGACCTTCGTGCCGCGCTCGGAGATCGACGAGGCCTATCTCGACACGCCCTACTACCTCTCGCCGGACGGCCAGCTCGGCGAGGAGGCGTTCGCCGTGATCCGGGAGGCCATGCGCAAGGAGAAGGTGGTCGGGATCGGGCGGGTCGTCC
>JAEUAC010000042.1 GCA_019695455.1 Methylorubrum extorquens
TGGGGACGATCCGGACGGCCTGATCGGGCAGGGCTAGGAGCCGTGGGGGCGAGGGTCAAGGTGCCGGGCGGCGTGCGCCGTCCCGCCGGGCGGTCCCGACCGGGCGACGTCGCGGCTCGTCAGGTGGAAGGCGGCGTCGGCCGGCAGGGCCCGGCGCGCGATCTTGGCCGCGGCCGCACGGTCGAAATCCGCCCGGCGGCTCGCGAACAGGCGCTCGCAATCCGACGGCGTCGGATCAGGCCGTCCCGTGAGCGCCCGGAAGGCGAGCCGGTGCAGCACGCATTCGGCGCCGTGGCCCGACGGCCGGAACGCGAGCGCGTCGATCTCGGGCCGCCAGCGCGCGCTCAATGGGCCACGCCCAGATAGGCGTCGATCACCTTCGGGTCGCGCTTCACGTCCGTCGGCAGGCCGTCGGCGATCTTGCGGCCGTATTCCAGCACGACGACCCGGTCCGACAGCTCCATGACGACGCCCATGTCGTGCTCGATGAGCGCGATCGTGGTGCCGAACTGGGCGTTCACGTCGAGGATGAAGCGGCACATGTCCTCCTTCTCCTCGAGGTTCATGCCCGCCATCGGCTCGTCGAGCAGCAGCACGTCCGGCTCCATGGCGAGCGCGCGGCCGAGCTCCACGCGCTTCTGCAGGCCGTAGGGCAGCTTGCCGACGGGCGTCTTGCGGATGGCCTGGATCTCGAGGAAGTCGATGATCTCCTCGACGACCCGCCGATGCTCGACCTCCTCGGCCATGGCGGGACCGAAGCGCAGCACCTGCCAGGCGAAGCCGCGCCGCATCTTCAGCGAGCGGCCCGTCATGATGTTGTCGAGCGTCGACATGCCCTTGAACAGCGCGACGTTCTGGAACGTGCGGGCGATGCCGCCGCGCGCGGCCGCCGACGGCCGCATGCGCCGGCGGCGCTCGCCCCGGAACGTGATGGAGCCTTCGGTCGGGTGGTAGAAGCCGTTGATGCAGTTCAGCATCGAGGTCTTGCCGGCCCCGTTCGGCCCGATGATGGCCCGGATCTCGCCCTTGCGGATGTCGAACGAGACGTCCGTCAGCGCCTTCACGCCGCCGAAGCCGAGCGACACGTTCTCGACCTTGAGGATCACGTCGCCCTTGGCGAAGAGGGAGCCGTCGGGCGCTTTCATGATGGGGTCGACTCTCGGGCAGAAAGGCCGTGCGTGATCGATCGCGCGCCTCTCCCTCCCCGGAGGGGAGGGCCGCGACGGGCCGCAGGCCCGCCGGGTTGGGGCCACGCCCTCCCGGAGAGCGCGAGGCCCCCTCCGTCAGGCGCTTTGCGCCTGCCCCCTCTTCCTCCGGGGGAGGAGCCACTAGCGCTCGCGTCGGGCGCCGTCATGCCGCCCTCTTCGTCTCGGCCGGGGCCGTCACGGGGTGGGCCGGCATGTCGCGGATCGCGCAGGTGCCGGCCAGGATGCCCTTCCGCCCGTCGTCGAACGTGACCTCCGTGCGGATGGAGGCCTCGCGCGAGCCGTCGTAGAGCCCGTCGATCAGGGGCGCGTAGCGGTCGGCGATGAAGCCGCGGCGGACCTTCTGGGTGCGGGTGAGCTCGCCGTCGTCGGCGTCGAGCTCCTTCGGCAGGATCAGGAAGCGCCGGATCTGCGCGCCGCCCATGCGGGGCTCGGCGGCGAGCGAGCGGTTCACCTCGTCCACGTGCTCGGCCACCATCGCGTAGACGCGCGGATGGGCGGCGAGCTCCTGGTAGGACGCGTAGGTGACGTCGTTCCGTTCCGCCCAGGAGCCGACGGCCACGAGGTCGATGTTGACGAACACGGCGACCTGGTCGCGCCCGTCCCCGAAGGCGACCGCCTCCTTGATGTTCGGGTAGAACTTCAGCTTGTTCTCGACGTATTTCGGCGGGAACAGCGAGCCGTCGCGCATGCGGCCGACGTCCTTCGCCCGGTCGATGATCTTGAGGTGGCCCTCGGCGTCGAAGAAGCCGGCGTCGCCCGAGCGGACGAACCCGTCGGCCGTCTTCGTCTCGGCCGTCTTCTCCGGCTCCTTGTAATAGGCCTGGAAGACGCCGGGCGACCGGTAGAGGACCTCGCCGTTATCGTCGATGCGGATCTCGACGCCCGGGGCGGGCCGGCCCACCGTGTCGGCCCGGATCTCGCCGTCCGGCTGCATGGTGACGTAGACGGCCGCCTCCGTCTGTCCGTAGAGCTGCTTCAGGTTGACGCCGATCGCCCGGTAGAAGCGGAAGATCTCGGGGCCGATCGCCTCGCCGGCCGTGTAGCCCACCTTGATGCGCGACAGGCCGAACAGGTTGCGCAGCGGCGCGTAGACCAGCGCGTCGCCGACCGCGTAGACGAGCCGGTCCGCGAGCCCGACCGTCTCGCCGTTCAGGATCGGCTCGCCGACCTTGCGGGCGTGCTTGAGGAAGTACTGGAACACCCGGCGCTTGAGGGCGGACGCGTCCTCCATGCGGACCATGGTGAGCGTCAGCATGTTCTCGAACACGCGCGGCGGCGCGAAGGCGTAGGTCGTGCCGATCTCGCGCCGGTCCGCCATCACGGTCTCGGCGTTCTCGGGGCAGTTGACGCAGAGCCCCGTGCTGATCGCCTGCGCGTAGGAGAAGATGTGGTCTCCCACCCAGGCGATCGGCAGGTAGGCGATGATCTCGTCGGTCTCGTCGAGCCTGTCGAAAGCGGAGCCGATCTCGCCCGCGCGCCGGACGTTGTCGTAGGTCAGCATCACGCCCTTCGGGCGATCCGTGGTGCCCGAAGTGTACAAGATGATGGAAAGGTCGGACCCTCGGCCGGCATCGCGCAATTCGTC
>JAEUAC010000091.1 GCA_019695455.1 Methylorubrum extorquens
GCGAACTCGACCGCGATGTAGCCGCCGCCGACGACCAGGATGCGCTCCGGCAGGCGATCGAGCTCGAAGACGTCGTTCGACGTGATGGCGAGCTCGCCGTTCGGGATCGGCGGTTCGAGCGTCGGCGCGACGCCGACGGCCACGAGGACGTGCGAGGCTCGCACGGTCCGTCCCGAGGCGAGCCGGACCCGGCCCGGGCCGTCCAGCACGGCCCGCTCCCGCAGGATCTCGACCTGCGATCCGGCGAGCAGCGAATCGTAGATGCGCTCCAGCCGGGCGACCTCGCCGTCCCGGTTCCGCCGCAGCACCGACCAGTCGAACCGCGCGGACTCGACGGTCCAGCCGAAGCCGCGGGCATCCTCGAACTCGTCGCTGAAGCGGCCGGCATAGACCATCAGCTTCTTCGGCACGCAGCCGCGAATCACGCAGGTGCCGCCGAGCCGATACTCCTCGGCCACCGCCACCCTGGCGCCGTGGGAGGCCGCGATGCGGGCGGCCCGCACGCCGCCCGATCCGCCCCCGATCACCAGGAGGTCGAAGGCGAGGTCGGTCATGGCGGAACACCTTCACGTCGCGGCGCGCGCGAGGCGCCGCCATCGGGGGGCGATGTGGCGAGAACGGGAGGCGAGAGCAAGCCTGCGACGTCGTCGGGCGGTCGGCCGAAAGCTCGGATTAACCGTTCCCCTGCCCATTGGGCGCAGCCGAAGGGGCCGGGACCATGACCAAGATCCAGCTCGCCGCCGAGATCAGGAAGATCGTCGACAACCAGCTCGACGATTGCCAGCGCGCGATCAAGGCCGGCACGAAGTCGATCGCGCTCTACGAGCTGGAGGACGCGCAGCGGCGGCTGAAGCACATCGCGTCGCTCCTGGCCGAGAAGACGAGCGCGCGCGCCTGACCGGCCGTCTTCCGCCGGATGCGGGCGCGAGCTACGCCGGACCTCTCCGCGAGCTCCCGATTCGTCCCATGCCGGCTGTCTCCGCCCGAAACCGGGCAGCGTGTCTCGCGTTCCTGGCGGCGGCCTGGCTCGTGCCGTCGGTCGCGTCCGCGCAGGACACGACCGCGCCGCGCGCCGGCGAAGGCGACAATCCGGCGGAGGCGCTGCCGGGACAGCAGATCTCGTCGATCGGCAGTTCGCTGCCCGCGAAGGGTGATCCGCTCGGGCTCCGCGGCACGCTCGCGGAGCGCGGGATCCGCTACACGATCAACTATTCCGGCGAACTTCTGGCGAACGTCGCCGGCGGACTTCGACGCGGCGGGCTCTACGAGGGTCTGGGAGAGCTGCGGGTCAACGTCGACCTCGAGAGGCTGGCCGGCCTGCAGGGGCTCTCCTTCTCTGGCAACGCCTACCAGATCCACGGGACGGCCGGGATCTCGCGCGACTTCGTGGGCGCGCTCGACACGATCAGCTTCCTCGAGGCCCTGCCGACCACCCGGCTGTCCGAGATCTGGCTCGAGCAGAAGCTGTTCGACGGCACGGTCGCGCTCCGGGCGGGGCAGCTCGCGGCCGATACCGAGTTCGCGGTCGCGAGCTACTCGCTGCCGTTCATGAACAGCGGCTTCCCGACCATCTCCAAATTCGATCTGCCCGGCACGGGGCCCGCCTACCCGTTCGCCGCTCCCGGCGTGCGGGTGAAGTGGGATCCCCGCCCGGACGTCACGGTGCTGGCGGGCGCCTTCAACGGCAATCCGGCCGGCCGCGGCGGCGATCCCGAGCGGCTAAACCGGAACGGCACCAACTTCCGGCTGAACGACCCGGCTCTCCTCTGGCTGGAGGGGCAGTACCGCTACAACCAGGCCGAGGACGCGCCGGGCCTCGCGGGCGCGGTCCGTCTCGGCGGATGGGTTCATCTCGGGCGCTTCGACAGCCAGCGCGTCGACGGCCTCGGCCGGCCGCTCGCCTCGCCCGACTCGAACGGCGTCGCGGCGCGCCTGCGCGGCAACACGAACGTCTACGCGATCTGGGACCAGCAGCTGTACCGCCCCGAAGGGGGCGACGCGAACAGCGGCATCACGGCCTTCGCCCGGATCGGCGGCGCGCCGGGCGACCGCAACCTGATCGACGTCTATCTCGACGGCGGGGTCGTCGCGACCGGGCTCGTGCCGGGCCGGCCCAGGGACCTGTTCGGCGTCACGGCGCTGTTCTCGCGCCTGTCCCCGTCGGGGCGGCGCGCGGACCTCGATTCGGAGCTCGCCGGCCTGACGCGCGGACGGCGCTCGTCGGAGGTCGCCATCGAGGCGACCTACGTGGCGGAGATCGTGCCCGGCTGGTCGATCCAGCCGGACGCGCAATACATCATCCGGCCGGGAGGCGGCGTCCCGGCGGCGGACGGCTCCCTGCGGCGGCCCGGCAATGCCCGGGTGATCGGCCTCAAGACCACCCTCACCTACTGAGGCTCAATGGGCGGGGCGGGCCGCGCCCTCCCCGTGCTCCCCGAACCGGTCGACCAGGGTCGCGCTCGCGGCGTTCAGGCCGACGATCTCGGCCTCGACGCCGCGGCGGCGCGCTTTCAGGATGATGCGGTCCAGCGCCCCGACCGCCGAGATGTCCCAGAAATGCGCGTCCCGGACGTCGATGACGATCCGGTCCACGTCCTCCGCCGCGTCGATCGCGTCCGAGAAGAGGCCGGCGGAGGCGAAGAAGACCTGGCCCGAGACCCGGTAGGTCCGCGTCCGCCCGTCCGGCGAAAGGGTCGACTCCACCCGGCTGAGCCGCGCGACCTTGCCGGCGAAGAAGACGCCCGAGAGCAGCACGCCCGCGATCACGCCGAGCGCCAGGTCCTTCGTGGCGACCACGACCGCGACGGTCGCCAGCATCACGGCCGAGGACGGCAGCGGATTCGTCCGCAGCTGCAGGAGGGAGCGCCACTGGAAGGTGTTCAGCGACACCATGATCATCACGGCCGTCAGGGCCGCGACGGGGACGATCGCCAGCAGGTCCTGCAGCGCGACGAGCAGGACCAGGAGGAACAGGCCGGCGACGAGCGTCGAGAGCCGCCCCCGCGCGCCCGACGACACGTTGATGACCGACTGGCCGATCATCGCGCACCCGCCCATGCCGCCGAACACCGCGGACGCCATGTTGGCGACGCCCTGCCCCACGCATTCGCGGTTCTTGGAGCTCGGCGTGTCGGTCATGTCGTCGACGATCTGGGCCGTGAGGAGCGATTCGAGCAGCCCCACCGCCGCGAGCGTGAGCGCGACGGGGAAGATGATCCGCAGGGTCTCGAGCGTGAGCGGCACCTCCGGCAGCCCGAAGCTCGGCAGGGCCGAGGGGAGCGCGCCGAGATGGGCGACCGTGCGGACGTCGAGCCCGACCTGGTAGGCGACGAGCGTGACCACCGCGATGGCGACGAGCGGCGACGGGACGGCGCGGGTGAGGTGCGGCAGGCCGTAGATGATGGCGAGGCCGAGCGCGATCAGCCCGTAGGTGGCCGGCGCGACGCCGACGAGCTCCGGCAGCTGCGCCAGGAAGATGAGGATCGCCAGGGCGTTGACGAAGCCCGTCATCACGGAGCGCGACACGAACCGCATTAGCCGGCCGAGCTTCAGCAGGCCGGCCCCGATCTGCAGGATCCCCATCAGAATGGTCGCCGCGAAGAGGTACTGGACGCCGTGGTCGCGGACGAGGCCGACCATGACGACGGCCGTCGCGGCCGTGGCGGCCGAGATCATGGCGGGCCGGCCGCCGACGAAGGCGATGACGGTCGCGATCACGACGGAAGCGTAGAGGCCGACCTTCGGGTCGACCCCGGCGATGACCGAGAAGCCGATCGCCTCCGGGATCAGGGCGAGCGCGACGACGATGCCGGACAGGATGTCGCCGCGCAGGTTCGAGAACCACTCGCGGCGGAGCGTGGAAGGAGACATGGAGGAAGATCCGCAACGACGCGCGGCCGGACCCTTCGGGGCGCGGCTTCGGGGATGGATCGCGTCTGCGTGGTCCGGCGGATCGGCGGCCGGAAGAGCCACCCGGGTTCGCACCGGGTCCGAGTGAATGACCTCCGTTTAGCCACAGGTCCGGTCCCGGGGCAACGTGGGCCGGGCGGATCGGGGTGCCGGGCGGGTCCGGCCGCTCTCGCGGGCGGCCGGGGGCACCGACCTCGCTGGACTCGGCGCCGCCGTGCCATACCGTCGGAATCCACACCGCCGATGCGTCCGCACGACCCGGAGCGACCCATGAGGATCCTGCTCGCCAATCCGAACACGAGCGCCGACGTGACGGAGATCCTGCTCGCCGCCGCCCGGCGGGCCGCGTCGCCCGGCACGGAGATCCTGGGCGCGACGGCGCCGCGGGGCGTGCCCTACATCGCCAACCAGGCGGAGGCGCAGGTCGCGGGAGCGGTCGCGCTCGACATGCTCGCCGAACGGGCGGGCGACTACGACGCGGCCGTGATCGCGGCCTTCGGCGATCCCGGCCTCCTCGGCGCGCGCGAGCTCCTGTCCGTCCCGGTGGTCGGCCTCGCGGAGGCGGCCATGCTGACGGCCTGCCTCGTCGGCCGGCGCTTCGGCATCGTGACGTTCAGCACCGGGCTCGTGTCCTGGTACCGGGACTGCGTGGACCTGAACGGCCTCGCGACCCGCTGCGCCGGCATCCGGGCGCTCGGCGGCGCCTTCGCGTCGCTCGCGAGCGTCGGTCGGGACCGCGAGGACGCGCTCGTCGCCGCCGCCCACCGCATGGTCGAGGAGGACGGCGCGGACGTCCTCGTCTTCGCCGGTGCACCCCTCTCGGGCCTCGCCCGCCGCGTCGCGCATCGCCTGCCGGTGCCGGTGGTCGAACAGGTCGCCGCCGCCATCCGCCAGGCCGAGATCCTGGCTTCGCTCGACCTCGGAACCCGACGGCGCAATCCTCCGAAGGCGAGCGAGGGCTTGGCCTCGCCGCTCGCCGCCCTGATCGCGGGAGATCCACCTCCACCCGGCGCGCGCCGGACGCCGGATCGGTGAGCGATCGACACGCCCCTTCGTGTCTTTGCGCACGCCCGGACGTCCCGCGTGCGTCGCGACGCCCTCCGCGAGGGCTTCTCAACATGACGACGGGGGGCGCGGACAGGGCGATGCCGCCTTCGGTCTGACGCACCCGGTTAAGGGACCCGCGTCAGGACAATCCCTGGATCAGGCCGTCGGCGTCGAGATGCATGCCCTCGGCGGCCGGCACGCGCGGCAGGCCCGGCATGGTCATGATCTCCCCGCAGATCGCCACGACGAACCCGGCGCCCGCCGCGAGGCGGACCTCGCGGATCGGGATCTCGTGGCCCGACGGAGCGCCCATCACGGCCGGGTTCGTCGTGAAGGAATACTGCGTCTTCGCCATGCAGACCGGCAGGTGGCCGAAGCCGGCCGCCTCGATCTCGTTGATGCGCGTGCCGGCCCGGCCCTGCACCATGATGTCGGACGCGCCGTAGATCCGCGTCGCGACCGTCTTGATCTTGTCGGCGAGCGACATTTCGTCCGGGTAGAGGAGGCGGAAGTCGGACGGCTCCTCGCAGAGCTGCGCCACGCGCTCCGCCAGCTCGACCGCGCCCGCCCCGCCCTCGGCCCAGTGGCGGCAGAGGATCGCGTCCACGTCGAGTTCGGAGCGGCAGAGCGCGGCGAGCCGGGCGTGCTCGGCCGTCGTGTCGGTCGTGAAATGGTTGACGGCCACGACGACGGGCAGGCCGAAGCCGCGCATGTTCGCCACGTGGCGGGCGAGGTTCGCGAAGCCGCGCTCGAGCGCGCCGACATCCTCGCGCCCGAGATCGGCCCGCGCCGTCCCGCCGTGCATCTTCAGCGCCCGGATGGTGGCCACCACGACGCAGGCCGACGGCGCGAGGCCGGCCTGCCGGCACTTGATGTCGAGGAACTTCTCGGCCCCGAGATCGGCCCCGAACCCCGCTTCCGTCACGACGTAGTCGGCCAGCCGGAGCGCCGCCCGCGTCGCGACGACCGAGTTGCAGCCATGCGCGATGTTGGCGAAGGGCCCGCCGTGGATGAGGGCGGGCGATCCCTCGAGCGTACCGACGAGGTTCGGCTGGATCGCGTCCTTCAGGAGGACGGCCATGGCGCCGGGCGCCTTCAGGTCCGCGGCCGTGACGGGCCGCCTGGCCCGGTCCTGCGCCACGACGATGCGGCCCAGCCGCTCCTCCATGTCCCGCACGTCGCGCGCGAGACAGAAGACCGCCATCACCTCGGAGGCGACCGTGATGTCGAACCCGTCCTCGCGGGGAAACCCGTTGCTCACCCCGCCGAGCCCGGCGACCGTCGTCCGGAGCGCGCGGTCGTTCATGTCGACCACGCGGCGGAGCACGATGCGGCGCTCGTCGATGTCGAGCCGGTTGTCCCAGTAGATGTGGTTGTCGAGCATGGCGGCGAGCAGGTTGTTCGCCGACGTGATGGCGTGGAAATCGCCCGTGAAGTGCAGGTTGATCTGCTCCATGGGGACGACCTGGGCGTGGCCGCCGCCCGTCGCGCCGCCCTTCTGGCCGAAGCAGGGCCCGAGGGACGGTTCCCGCAGGCAGATCATGGTCTTGCGGCCGATGCGGTTGAGCGCGTCGCCGAGCCCGATCGTGGTCGTCGTCTTGCCTTCGCCGGCCGGGGTCGGGCTGATGGCGGTGACGAGGACGAGCTTGCCGCGGGCGCCGTCGGGCAGGCCCGCGAGATACCCGCCGTCGAGCTTCGCGATGCCGCGGCCGTAGGCGTGGAGGGCGTCGGTCGGGATCCCGGCCGTCTCCGCGATGGCGCCGACCGGCCGAAGCTGGGCGGCGCGCGCGATCTCGAGGTCGCTCGGCATGGAGTGTCAGGCGACCGCGCGGATGACCTTGGCGACCTTGTCGACGATCTCGCCGACCTGGTCCTCCGTCACGATGAAGGGAGGCGACAGCGCCAGGGTGTCGCCCGTGACGCGGAACATGAGCCCGTGATCGTGGAAGGCACGCTCCATCGCCTCGAAGCCGCGCTGCCCCACGGCGTCGGGCCGCGACGCGAGATCGATCGCGCCGACGAGACCCAGCGTGCGGATGTCGAGCACGTTCGGCAGCCCCTGGAGCGTGAACATGGCGTCGGCCCAGCTCTCCTCCATCCCATTGACGCGCTCGAAGAGCCGTTCGTCGCGGTAGGTGTCGAGCGTCGCGAGCGCCGCCGCGCAGGCCAGCGGATGGCCCGAATAGGTGTAGCCGTGGAAGAGCTCGATGACGTGCTCGGGCCCCTTCATGAACGCGTCGTAGATGCCCTCGCGCACGATCACGCCCGCCATGGGGACCGCGCCGGAGGTCACGCCCTTGGCGAAGGTGATCATGTCCGGGACCACCCCGTAGCGCTCGGCCGCGAAGGCGAAGCCGGTGCGGCCGAAGCCCGTGATCACCTCGTCGAAGATGAGGAGGAGGCCGTGCTTGTCGCAGATCTGCCGCAGGCGCTTCAGGTAGCCCTTCGGCGGCGGCAGCACGCCCGTCGATCCCGCCATCGGCTCGACCATGACGGCCGCGATGGTCGAGGCGTCGTGCAGGGCGACGATGCGCTCGAGCTCGTCGGCGAGGTGCGCGCCCCATTCCGGCTCGCCGCGCGAGAAGGCCTGCTCCGCACGGTTGTAGGTGTGCGGCAGGTGATCCGCGCCCGCCAGCAGCGAACCGAAGAACTTCCGGTTCGACACGATGCCGCCGACCGAAATGCCGCCGAAGCCGACGCCGTGATAGCCGCGCTCCCGGCCGATGAGCCGCGTCCGCTGGCCCTGGCCGGTGAGGTAGCCGTGCGCGATCGCGATCTTGAGCGCGGTGTCGGCCGCCTCCGAACCCGAATTGCAGAAGAAGACGTGGTTGAGGTCTCCGGGAGCCAACTCGGCGATGCGGCTCGCGACCGTGAAGCCGGTCGGATGGCCGTACTGGAAGGACGGCGCGAAATCGAGGTCGGCCGCCTGGTCCTGGATCGCCTTCACGATCCGGTCCCGATTGTGGCCGGCGTTGCAGCACCAGAGCCCGGCGGACCCGTCCAGGATCGCCCGGCCCTCCGGCGTGTAGTAGTGCATGTCCTTGGCGCGCGTGATCATGCGCGGCCTCGCCTTGAACGCCCGGTTGGCCGTGAACGGCATCCACCAAGCGGCGAGGTCGTTCGGGTTCGCCGCGTCGTTCGCGGCCCGAAGGCCCTGGGCTCGCGCTACCATGATCGTCTCCTCGGCAAGGCGCCGAGACCCTAAGCGGGCGCCCCCCGCCGGGCAACCTATCCCGTCGCTGCGCCGGCCTCGAAACCGGCCTTTCCGAGCGCGTCGACGAGGTCCAGCGTGTCCCGGACGCTCTGGACGTGCAGGATCCCGGTCTCGGGCGCGAGACGGACGATCGCGGTCGGATCGACCTGCCGGAGAGCGTCGCGCAGCTCGCCTTCGCCCGCCGCGGCCCCGTTCCGCGTGACCCGCATCTCGTGCTCGTTCGTCATGCCGTTCCCCTCCTACCTATCCACAACGCGTCGCCCCCGCGTTGGATGCGGACCTTTCCCGGACCAGCGTTGCCGATCGGCGTCTTGCTCCGCGAGTCCGGGTCGGTGAAGAACGGATCGAAGGCGATTCGGACCTTCGGATGACCGGGGCGGTGATGCGAGCGAGGGTCTCTGGTTGGGCAACGACCCTGCTCCTGGCCTGCATCGCGCTGGGCACGGCGTCCGGCGTCCTGGCGTTCGGCGGGCCTGCCGTCTCGGGCCTCGACGCGACGGCCCTCGCGCTCGGGACGGCCGGCATCCTCGTCGGCCTGGCGGCCACGATCCGGGCACGCGGCGCCGACCGGCGCGGCGCGGCGCTCGTCGGCGAGCTGGACGCGCTCGCGCGGCGGCTCGTGCGGGTCGAGGACCAGCTCTTCAACCAGACGTTCGGCCCCCGATCCCAGGAGGACCGCCCGACCGACTGGCGCGACCTCTCGAGCGACATGGAGGCGCTCGGCGCCGGCTTCCGCAGCCTCGCCGAAGCGGTCAGCGCGCAGGACCGGGAGCTGACCGAGCTGCGGGAGGCGGCCCGGGCGCCCCGGACCGTCCCGGTTCCGCCGACCGCACCTCCCGCTCCGGCCCCCGCTCCCGAGAGCGCTCCGGCGCCGCGCCCCGCGCCCATCCTGTTCCAGCCGGTCATGCCCGGCCTCGCCGAGCGCGGGCCGGCCTTCCTCGCGGCGCTCGACGCGCTCGCCGTGCCGTCCTTCCTGCCCCAGGCTCCCGCCGACTTGGTATCCGCCGACAGGGCGCCGGCCGTCGTGGCGGCGCCCGTCCCGGCGGCGCCGGACGCGGACCCGGATCGGGACGGCGCGATTCGGGCGGCCGTGACGGGACGGCGCGTCGAGCCGCACGTCGCCGCGATCGTGACGCTGCCGCAGCGCCGGACGCTGGTCCACGAGATGCTGGGCCTGCTGACGCTGGCGGACGGCACCGTGCTCATGCCGGACGAATATCGAACCGCCGTCGCGCGGCTCGACCTCGCCGCGGATCTCGACGCGCAGCTGATGGGCCACGCCGTCGAGGCGGCGGGCGCCCTCGCCGCGGCGGGCCGGGAGGGCGTGATCGCGACGCCCCTGTCGCGGCGCACCCTCGTCGATCCCGTCGCGCTGGAGCGGGCGGTCGCGACCATCGGCGACGGCCCGGCGGCGGAGCGGATCATCCTGACGCTGGCCGGTGCGGACTGGTCCCTGCCCGCGGCGATCCGGGACGTCCTGGCCCGGCTCGGCCGGCGCGGCGTCGGCTTCGCGCTCACGGATCTCGACGAGCCGCCGGCAGAGGCCGCCGTGCTCGCGGCCGCCGGGATCCGCTACGTGAAGGTTCCGGCCGAGCGCCTGTTCGACCCCGCGCGGGCGGACGAGACGGCCGCCGCGACCGAGATCGCCTGCCGGCGTCTCGCCGAGCACGGCATCCGGCTCGTCGCCTCCGACGTGAACGAGGAGGCGCTCGTGCCCGAGCTGATCGATTGCGGCGTGCCGCTCGCCCAGGGCTACGCGATGGCGATCCCGGTGCCGGTGTCGGCGCTCGCCCGCCCCGCCGCGGCGGCTCGGGCGACCGTCGAGGCGGAGCCCGCCGAGACGCGCCGGCCGCTCCGCTCCGTCCTCCGCCGGATCGGCTAGGCCGGGTAGGCGGCGGTCCGGATCGGGCCCGCGATCGGGCCCGCGATCTCGGCGCGCGACGCCTGCCAGTGCACGACCGCCATCGCGAGGATCGCCATGGCCAGGAACTGGTGGGCCAGCCCGGCCCAGAGCGGCACGACCAGCAGCAGCGTGACGATCCCGAGCACCATCTGGCCGAGCACGAGGCCGGCGAGCACCGTCGCGCGACGCGCGGCGGGCGTGCCCGGCTGCAACCGGCGGGCCCAGACGGCTATCCCGATCGCGAAGGCGGCCACCGCGTAGGCCAGGAGCCGGTGCTGGAACTGCACCGTCAGGGGATTGTCGACGAAGTTCTCGAACCAGGGCCGCACGACGAGGAGGGCGTCGAGCGGCGGCACGAGGCGGCCGTCCATCAGCGGCCACGTGTTGTAGGTGTAGCCGGCCCGCGACCCCGCCACGAGACCGCCGAGGGCGATCTGCAGGAGCACGAGGGCGGCGAGCAGCGCCGCGACCCGGGGCACGGCCCGCGACTGTCCCGGCACGGCGGGCCGCGGCCGCAGCGCGGTCGCCACGCCGACCAGCAGCGCGAGGATCAGCGCCGCCAGCGAGAGGTGCAGCATCAGCTTGAGCGGCGCGACGGCCGTCATGCCGGGCTCGAGCCCGGACGCGACCATGATCCAGCCGACCGTCGCCTGCAGGCCGCCGAGCAGGCCGGCGCCGAGGATGACGAGCGCGAGCCGGCCCCGGATCGCGCCCGTCCACCAGAAGGCGACGAGCGGCACCGCGAAGACGAGCCCGATGAGCCGGCCGAGCTGGCGGTGGCCCCATTCCCACCAGTAGATGAACTGGAACTCGCCGAGCTCCATCCCCTGGTTGAGGTTCCGGTACTGGGAGGAGGCCCGGTACTTGTCGAACTCCGCCGCCCAGGCGGCGTCGGAGAGCGGCGGGAGGGCGCCCGTGACCGGCTTCCATTCCGTGATGGAGAGTCCCGATCCCGTGAGGCGGGTCGCGCCGCCGACGGCCACCATGACGAGGACGAGAGCCGCGAGGAGGTAGAGCCACGCCCGCACCTTCGCGCTCGCGTCCGGCCGCGCGACGGCATCGCGCCGGGCGAGGCTCTGCGGTCTGGCCATGTCCATGCCGGTATGCTCCTGGCGGGGCTGCCCGCCCGGCCTTGCCGGCCGGGCCATGCGCTCCCATAAGGAGCGGCTTCGGCGCCGACAACGAACCCGTCGCCGCAGCCCCGCTCCCACCCGAAGGCGTGCCTCCCGTGAACCGACGCGTCCGGACCCTGATCGGGACGGTGATCATCCTCGTGTTCGTGTGCGTCTACGCCGTCATGGCGATGGCGCTCGCGGAGAGCCGCATCCAGGGCGCCCCGAAGCTCGTCCAGACGATCGCCTACATCGTGCTCGGCCTCGGCTGGGTGCTGCCGATCATGCCGCTCATCAAGTGGATGGAAGGTCCGAAGCGCCTACCCTGACCGGGCGTGGATCCGCCGGCCGCGGTTCCAGGCCAGGAACGGAACGCCGGAGAGCAGGGACCGGATGGCCTGCGGCGTCTGGTACAGGCCGTTGACGGAGACCCGCGGCAGCGCGGTCAGGTTCGCGGCGTGCTCGGCGAAGAGATGGCCGGGCCGGGTCGTCAGCCCCGTCGCGAAACCGAGCTCGCGGGCCATGCGGAACTCGCGCGGACCGGCCGAGCTCGGATCGCCGACCGGATACGCGACATGGCGCACCGGACGCCCGAGTCGGCTCTCGATCGCGGCGCGGCTCCCTTCGAGCTCGAGCCAGACGAGCGAGGGATCGTGCTTGGCGAGCATCGGATGGCTCAGCGTGTGCGCGCCGAAGGCGACGTTCGGATCGCCCGCCAGCGCCTCCAGGTCGTCCCAGCCGAGGCACAGCTCCCGCACCAGGGCGTCCGGCTCGATCCCGTCCTCGCGGCACCAGCCGGCGATGACCTCGCGGAGCACGTCCTCCGGTCCGCTCCGGAGAAGGCAGTAGACGGCCTTGAAGGCGCGCCGCTTCTCCTCGGGCGTGCCGGCCGGTTCGTCGACCGTCGCGCCACGCAGGGTCAGGACCATGCGACGTCGCCGGCGCACGACCTCCTCCAGCTCCAGCCACCAGAGGCGGCCGTGGCCGGAGGCGTAGTCGGCCGTGACGAAGAGCGTCCAGGGGCAGCCGCGCGCGGCCAGGATCGGGGCGGCATGGTCGGCGTTGTCGCGATAGCCGTCGTCGAAGGTGAGCGCGCAGAAGCGCGGCCCCTCGCCCGCGATGCGGGCGGGCACCTCGTCGAGCGGCACGATCTC
The DNA here is from genome assembly GCA_019695455.1 of Methylorubrum extorquens. Taxonomy (GTDB): domain Bacteria; phylum Pseudomonadota; class Alphaproteobacteria; order Rhizobiales; family Beijerinckiaceae; genus Enterovirga; species Enterovirga extorquens_A. The sequence continues at coordinate 12,340 of JAEUAC010000091.1, forward strand.
GAAGCCGAGGTCGCGCACCATGTCGATCGTGCGGGCGAGATGGGCGGGCGTGACCTCGAGGAGGCCGTTGGGCTGGAACGGATCGGAGCGGGCCGGTCGGACGTGGTGGAACGTGAGGATGACGCCGCGCCCGCGCGCCATCGGCGCGAGCCAACGGTCCATTCCCGTCGCCACGATCCCCTTGAGGCCAGCGCCGATGACGGCGTTCTTGATGTCCCACCCCATGTCGGCGGGCTTATCCCAAGAGTAACAAAGCTCCGTTACCGGTACGGCCTCCATAGTCGTCGCCCGGACTCCCAAGACGCATGATGAGCCTGACGGCAGACCATCTCGCGATGCCGGCGAGCACGGACGACGCGGAGACCGGCCGCATCGCCGTCGCCCACGGCCTCGCGGCCCTGGAACCGGACTGGCGTCGCTTCGAGGCGGAGGCGCTGGCGACGCCCTACGGCCGCTTCGACTGGATCCGGGCCTTCGCCGACGACGGGGCGGACCTCGCGGTACTGACCCGCCGCGATCCGGACGGCCGCCTCGACCTCCTCTGGCCCTTCCGCACGGTCCGTCGCTTCGGCCTCGCGGTCGCCGTGCCGGTGGGAGGCCGGCACGCCAACGTCAATCTCCCGCTGATCCGCCCCGACGCGGCCGACGCGCTGCGGCCGCTCGGCCTGCTGCAGGCGTTCGGCAGGCGCACCGGCGTGGATCTCGTCTGCATCCCGCGCGTGCCCGCCGAATGGGCCGGCCGGTCCGTGCCGCTGGCGGCGCTCGGGCGGCCGAACCCGGACGTGGCACCGACCGTCCGCCTCGACGCCGATCACGAGACGACGGCGCGCCGGACCATGAGCAACGAGGCCCGCAAGCGCCTGCGCAACAAGGAGCGCGGATTGGCGAAGCACGGTCCCGTCGCGTTCCGCCAGGCGCGGAGCGTGGGCGACGTGGACGAGCTGCTCCGCACCTTCTTCCGCCAGAAGGCGGAGCGCTTCGCCGCGCTCGGCATTCCGGACCCGTTCGCGAGCGAACCGGTGCGCCGCGCCGTCCGGGCGGCGGCGACGGGCGACCTCGCGGCGGGCCGCCCCGCCATCGAGCTCTATGGCTTGTGGGTCGGCGACACGATCGCGGCCGTGCTCGGCGCGGCGGCCAGCGCGACGCACCTGTCGGCCATGTTCATCTCCTTCGAGCACTGGCCGGAGATCCTGCGCTTCAGCCCGGGCGACATCCTCATGTCGCGGGTCGTGCAGGCCCAGTTCGCGATGGGGCGCCGGCAGCTCGATTTCGGCACTGGCCGCGCGCACTACAAGAGCATCTTCTGCGACGAGGAGATCGTCCTGTCCGACGTGGTCGTCCCGATCACGACGGTCGGTGCCGTGGCCGCCCTGGGCCTGCGCGCCTCGCTCGCCGCCCGGGCCGGGCTGAAGCGCTCGCCGACCGCCATGCGGCTGATCGGCCATCTGCGCCGCCCGCGCCCCGGCCCGTCCTTCTAGCCGAACGTCGTCGCCGTCGGGGCGGGCCGCCCCGTCCGCCCGGTCCGGTCGCCCGCGCGGCAACCAGGGCCCGAACGCGGCGACGCCACGTCCCGACGGGCGCGAGGCCGGTCGTGACGTGGCGTCGATCGAGAGACCGTTGTCGGCCCCGCCTCGACGCGCGAGGCGGGACTTCGGTGGGCGCCCGTCAGGCGGCCGCTTCCACGTCGGGCATCGCCTGCTCGCGGGCCACGAGGACCTCGAGGGCTCCCGCGTGCTGCGCCGCCTCGTAGCAGCGCACCAGATCCTGGTTCGCGGGTTCGAGGTTCGAGGCGATGACGACCGCATCGACGCGCGGAGCGAACAGCTTGAGCAGTTCGGGCCGGGTGTTTCCGACGAGGACGCAGAGGACCCAGTCGTAGGTCTTGTCGAGCGCCGAGAGCGCGACGTCGAGGCTTTCCGGCTCCGACGTGAGCACGTCGTTCTTCAGCGTGCCGGGCTTGACCCGCTGCAGCGTCGAATCCGGATCGCGCCGGATCACGTCCGCGAAGGACGATTCGCCCGCGATGAGGTCCGTCAGGCCGACGAGGTCGGACGGCAGGCTGTCCTCGGGATCCACCTCGACGGTCACGACCCGCTCCATGGCGGCGAGCGCCTGGGCGAGGCCGCTCCCGACGGCGACGCCTTCCGGTCCGGCATCGACGCCCGTCACGAGCACCCGCCGGGCCCGGTCCGTGACCGGCACCTTGCGGAGGCGTTCGATCAGGCCGCCGAACTCGTAGCGGCCGTCGCCGACGGGCGCCGTCGACCGGGCCGCGGCGGCCGTGGCCGCCGGCAGGACCGGGGCGGCGGCGCTCGGCGCGGCGGCGGCCGGCTCGTCGCCCTTCAGCCGGGCGCCGAGGCGCGCCATGTCGAAGGAGAACGGACGATCGCGGACCTCCTCGTGGGGCGCAGGCTCCGGGTCCGGCCGCAGGGCGGGCGCGGGGAGCGGACGCGGCACCGCCCGGGCGGCCGGGACGGTCGTGCCGACCATCAGCTCCCGGGCGACGATGGCCCCCATGGACAGGAGGAAGGCGGCCAGCGTCGCGAGCGCGACGATCGGGCCCTTCTTCGGGAAGCTCGGCACGAGCGGCGCGACGGCGCGGGAGATGACGCGGGCATCGGGCGGCGCCGCGTTGCCGACGTCGCGGGCGGTCGCCTCCCGATAGCGCGCCAGGTAGGATTCGAGCTGGTCGCGCTGGATGCGGGCCTCCCGCTCCAGCGCGCGGAGCTGCACTTCGCTCTCGTTGCCGTTCGCGACCACCGTCTTCTGCTGCTCGAGCTGGGCCTGCAGCGCCTGGACGCGGCTGCCGGCGATGCGGGCGTCGTTCTCCAGCGTGCGGGCCGTGCGCTCGGCGGCGCCGCGGACCTGGCCGTCGAGGTCGGTCAGCTGCGCGTTCAGCTCCTTGATCCGCGGATGCTGCGGCAGGAGGGTCCGGGATTCGAGGGCGAGCTGCGTGCGCAGGTTGATGCGCTGCTCGATGAGCCGGCGGATCAGGTCGTTGTTCGCGACGTCGGGGATCTCGAAGCCGCGGCCGTCCTGGACGAGATCGCGGATGAGCTGCGCCTTGGCCTGGGCGTCGCTCTGCTGGACGCGGGCCTGCGAGAGCTGCGCCGACAGCTCGGAGAGCTGCTGTCCGGACAGCGTGCCCTGGCCGGCGCCGGCGAGGAGCCCGCTCCGGGTGCGGAACGCCTCGACCTTGGCCTCGGCCTCGGTCACGCGGCTGCGCAGGCCGTCGATGTTGCCGCCGAGCCAGGTGGAGGCGGAGCGCGCCGAATCCTTCTTGGCCCCCTCCATGGCGTCGAGATAGAGCGCCGCGATCGTGTTGGAGGCGCGGGCCGCCAGATCCGGGTCCTTGGACTTGAAGTCGATGGAGACGATGCGCGACTTGCCGACCGGGTAGACGCTCAAGTGCTCGTAGTAGCGTTCGAGCACCCGGTCCTCGGGGCTCTTGGCCTCGTTGACGCGGCCCATGCCGAGCAGCGACGCGACCGGCCGCAGGAAGCCGAGGTCGCGGGCGGCGGGATCGAATTCGGGGTTGCCGACGAGCCCGAGCTGGCGGATGGCGTCGCGGGCGAGGTCGCGCGACATGACGATCTGCACCTGGCTGGCGACCGCCTGCTCGTCGAACTGCAGGTTCGAGTCCGTGCGCTCGGCCGCGCCGGGGCGCGTGAAGTAGGTGTCGCCCGCCTGCAGGAGCACCTTCGCCTCGCCCGTGTAGCGCGGCGAGACGACGGTCACGAACGCCGTCGCCCCCAGCAGGGTGGCGAGCGTCGGCACGGCGATCCAGCGCCAGCGCGCCCGCAGCGCACGCCCGATATCGGCGAGACTGGCGTCGGGCGGCGGGGCGACGAGACGAGCGTCCTCCGCGGCAACATGCAAATGGGGCATCGTCGAGCGATCCTGCGGCACAAACCTCGTCGAGATCACGCCATTAAGGTTGATATCGTCTTAAAGGCCTCCGATCCGGCGCCAATATTTGCCCGTGCCGGGAGGCGGGCGGAGCTACGGAGTATTAACCACGTCGTCTTAATCCCGTCCGACGTCTCTCCACTCGGAACCGGCCATGAATAGGCGTCGCGCCCTCTTTCTTCTCGCTGCGGCGGCACCGCTCGCGGGCTGCCTCAAGGCACAGACCACCGGTTCGGTGGTGGCCGCCGCGCCGGCCGGACCCTACACGCTCTCCACGGGCGACAAGCTGCGCGTCATCGTCTTCGGCCAGGACACGCTGTCCAACATCTACCAGGTCGACGCGAGCGGCCGCATCGCGATGCCGCTGGTCGGCGCCATCCCGGTGAGCGGGATGTCCACGGCCGCCGCGGCCGGCGCCATCGAGGCCAAGCTGCGGGCCGGCTACATCCGCGAGCCGAAGGTCACGGTCGAGGTCGACACCTACCGCCCGTTCTTCATCCTGGGCGAGGTCACGACCTCCGGGCAGTTCGCCTTCGTGAACGGCATGACGGTGCAGACCGCCGTCGCCATCGCGGGCGGCTTCACGCCGCGCGCCGAGCGCGGCAAGGTCGAGCTGACGCGCCGCACGACGCGCGGCATCCAGACGGCCGAGGTGCCGGTCACCTACGCGGTGCAGCCCGGCGACACGATCGTCATCAAGGAGCGCTGGTTCTGAGAGGTGCGGCCCGCCCCGCGGGCGGGAGCGGATCGTTGAGGATCCTCCACGTCTTCCGCTCGCCCGTCGGCGGGCTGTTCCGGCACGTGCTCGACGCGAGCCGCGGCCAGGCGGCGCGCGGCCACGAGGTCGGCCTCGTCTGCGATTCGACCACGGGCAGCGACCGCGCCGAGGAGGCGCTCGCCGCGATCGGGCCTCAGCTCGCGCTCGGCCTCACGCGCCTGCCGATGCACCGGCTGCCGCACCCGTCGGACGCGACCGTCGTCGCGCAGCTCACGCGGCTGCAGAGGCGCATCGCGGCCGACGTGCTGCACGGCCACGGGGCCAAGGGCGGCGCCTATGCCCGGACGATCGTCGAGGGCCGGCGAACGGCGACGATCCGCGCCTACACGCCCCATGGCGGAGCCTTCCACTACGCGCCCGGCACGCTGAGCCACGCGGCCTACATGCGGATCGAGGCCATGCTCGGCCGCCGGACGGACCTGTTCCTGTTCGAGAGCGAGTACGTCCGCGACCGCTTCGCGCGCTTCGTCGGTCCGACGGACCGCCTGGTGCGCGTCGTCCACAACGGCGTGACGGACGCGGAATTCGCGCCCATCGAGCGCCTGCCGGACCCGTTCGACCTCGTCTATATCGGCGAGCTGCGGATGGCGAAGGGGGTCGACACCCTGATCGACGCGCTCGCGATCGTCCGCCGGGAGCACAAGATCCGCCTGACCCTCCTCGCCATCGGCGCCGGCCCGAGCGAGGCGGAGTTCAAGGCCCGCGCGCGCGCCGCGGGCGTCTGGGATTCGATCGCCTTCGTGCCGCCGCAGCCCATCCGGCCCGCCCTCGCCCGCGGCCGGGTCATGATCCTGCCGTCCCGGGCGGAATCGCTGCCCTACGTCATCCTGGAGGCGGCCGCGGCCGCGCAGCCGCTCGTCTCGACCAATGTCGGCGGCATCCCGGAGATCTTCGGGCCCTATGCGGACGAGCTCATCCGGCCGAACGACCCGACGGCGCTCGCCGCCCGCATCCTCTCCTCCTTCGCCGAGCCCGAGGCGCGCCGCGAATCCCGCGCCTTCGCGATCCGCCGCCACGTGCGGGAGGCGTTCAACGTCGACCGCATGGTCGCGGGCGGCTTGGCGGCCTACGAGGACGCGCGGCGGCGCAAGGAGGAGGCGGCCTGAGCCTCCGGTGCCGTTGAGCCTTCCGAAAGGCGCGACGTCTAGAAGCGGCGGCAACGATCTGCCCGTCCGTCCGACGGGCGCCCGGAAATCGACGAATGGCCGGTTTCGAACTGCGTGACCTGATCAGCGCCGCGACGGACAACGCCGTGCGGACGGACCGCGCCGGAGGCTTCGCCCGCCCGGTCCGCAAGGTCCGCATGTCGCCTGTGATCCTGGGGGGGCTCGTGCGGCTCGCCGAGACCGCCCTCGTCGCCGGGACGGGGATCGTCAGCCACCACGCCTATCTCGAGGCCGCCGAGCGGTACGGCGCGGCCTCCTGGGTCGTGTTGGCCGGCGTCGTCCTCAGCAGCGCGGTCGCCTTCCAGGCGATCGGCGCCTACACGTCGAGCGCCGTGCGGTCGCTCGTCGCGACCATGCTCCGGATCGCGGTCGCCTGGACGTCCGTCTTCATTTGCGTGCTGGCCCTGGTGTTCCTCCTGAAGGCCGGCGATTCGCTGTCCCGGCTCTGGCTCGTCCTCTGGTACGCGGCCGGGCTCGGCGCGATCGCCCTCGAGCGGATCGGCGTCGCCGTCGTGGTCGCCCGGATGGCGCGGTCGGGCGCGTTCGACCGCAGGACCGCGATCGTCGGCGGCGGCGAGCCGGCGAACGAGATCATCCGCGCCCTGCAGAGCCAGCCGGAGACCGGCATCCGGATCGTCGGCATCTTCGACGACCGCGACGACAGCCGCTCCCCGCCCGTGGTCGGGGGCTATCCGAAGCTCGGCACGGTCACGGACCTCGTCGAGTACGCCCGCACCACCCCGCTCGAACTCGTCATCTTCACGCTGCCGATCTCGGCGGAGACGCGCCTCCTGCAGATGCTCGGCAAGCTCTGGGTGCTTCCGATCGACATCCGCCTCTCCGCGCATGCGAGCAAGATCCGGCTCCGCCCGCGCAGCTACTCCTATATCGGCTCGGTGCCCGTGCTCGACGTCTTCGACCGGCCGATCGCCGACTGGGACCTCATCCTCAAGTGGCTGTTCGACAAGGTGATCGGCTCGCTGCTGATCGTCGCGACCCTGCCCGTGCTCCTGTTCGCGGCCCTGGCCGTGAAGCTCGATTCCCGCGGACCGGTCCTGTTCAAGCAGAAGCGCTACGGCTTCAACAACGAGCTGGTCGAGGTCTTCAAGTTCCGGTCCATGTACACGGACATGGCGGATGCCGGCGCGTCCCGCCTCGTGACCCGGGACGATCCGCGCGTGACCCGCGTCGGGCGGATCCTGCGCCGCACCTCCATCGACGAGCTGCCCCAGCTCTTCAACGTCGTGTTCACGGGCAACCTCTCGCTGGTCGGCCCGCGGCCGCACGCCCTCCACGCCAAGGCCGAGAACCAGCTCTACGACGAGGTCGTCGACGGCTATTTCGCGCGCCACAAGGTCAAGCCCGGCATCACGGGATGGGCGCAGATCAACGGCTGGCGCGGCGAGACGGACACGTCGGAAAAAATCCAGAAGCGCGTCGAATGCGACCTCTTCTACATCGAGAACTGGTCCATCTTCCTCGACATGTACGTCCTCGCCATGACGCCGATCTCGCTGGTCAATACGCGTTCTTCGTCTTGACCAGCG
>JAEUAC010000245.1 GCA_019695455.1 Methylorubrum extorquens
ACGAACAGGTCGGCCGCCCGCATCGCGGCAACGACCGCGGGTTGGGCCAGCGCGCCGTGGAAGGCGATGCGGGACTCGAGCCCGCGTTCGGCGACGCGGGCCTTCAGGGCATCCCGAAGCTCGCCGCTGCCGATCAGGTCGAGGCGCCAGTGCAGGCTCGGCGGCAGGTGTGCGAGCGCGTCGATCAGGTCGTCGTGCCCCTTCTTGGCGACGAGACGGCCGACGCAGAGCAGGCGGATCGGTTCACCCACCTCCGCGCCGTCGCGCGGCGGGCGGTCGGGCGGCTCGGGGAACCGCGCGAGGTCGAGGCCGTGATAGGCGAGCGCGACGCGGCCGGGCTCCGATCGCTCGCGCTCCACGCCGCCGGACACCGCCCCTAGCCGCTCGAGCCCGTCGCGGGTGCAGGTTACCCCCCAGGCCGCGTCGGCGAGCTTGTCGGCGAGTTCCCGGTCCGGCGTCGTCCAGATGTCCTTGGCATGCGCCGAGAAGCTCCAGCTTCGCCCGGTCAGCAGCGCGGCGTAGCGGGCTACGCTGGCCGGCGTGTGCAGGAAGTGCGCATGCAGGTGACCCACCGCATCGGGCAGCTCGCGGGCCAGCACCAGGGCCTGCCCGAGGCGGCGGACGCGCGAGGCGGTCGGGTCGCGCAGCAGATCCCCGGCGAATTGCCGGATCAGGGCGGCGAAGCGCCAACGGCGAAAACCCCATGCCAGGGCCCGAAGCACCCGTAGCGGGGCCTCGTGCAGGTATTCGGGCAGGTAGGAGACCGGCGCCGCGATCGCGGCGTGCATCGGGTGGCGGCTCGCATCCGTCGGGCGGCGCAGCGACCAGACCACCAGCGCGAAGCCACGGCCCTCGAGCGCCAGGATCTCCTGAGCGATGAAGGTCTCCGACAAGCGCGGATAGCCCTTCAGCACGATCGCGATGCGGGCCTCGCTCACAACCGATCCCCGAGCGCCAGGGCCGGGGCGAGGGCGTTCAGCGCGCGCACGCGCTCGGCGATCCGCTCCAGGCCGCCGAGGAGGCCGGGGATCATCGCCCGCGACGGGCGCGCTTGGTCGGGCAGGGCGCGGAGGGCCGCCGCCATGCGGGAAGGGTCGCGCCCGTCCGCCTCCAGCACGGTGCGGGCGAGGCCGAGGCTCTCCGCGGCCGTCGCGCGGATCTCCTGCTCGCGACGCGGGGTCGTGCGCGGCACCAGCACCGCGCGCTTGTCGAAGGACAGGATCTCGCAGAACGTATTGTAGCCGCCCATCGCCACGACGCCGCGGGCCTTTTCCATCAACAGCTCGATCTCGCTGTCGAAGGTGATGGCGGAGATCCGCCCTGCGAGCCGCGCGATCCTCCCGAGGAACGCCGTGCGGCTGGCAGGCGCCAGGAACGGGCCGAAAGCGATCAGCGCCGGCAGCGGAATGCCGGGATCGGCCTCGTAGGCCGAGATCACCCAGTCGATCAGCCCGTCGCCGTCGCCGCCCCCGCCGGCGGTGACCAGGATGAACGGCTCTGCCGCGACGCCGGGCTCGGCGCGGTCCGGGCGGGGCGGGGGCGCTGCGCGGCGGAGGTAGCCGGTATAGGTGGTTCGGTCGGCGAAGTCGGCGCCGACGGAGAGCCCGGCCAGCGGACGGTGGATGCTGGACAGACCGTAGACCCAAATCTCGTCGTAGAAGCGGCGGATCGCTTCCGAGGCGCCCTTGCGCTCCCATTCCAGGGCGAGCTGCTCGGGCGCGTCGAGGACGTCGCGCAGGCCCAGCACCACGCGGCAGTCGCGTTCGCGCAGGTGCTCCAGCGTCGCCAGCATCTCGCCGTGGAAGCCCGTCGGCTCCTTGTCGACGATCAGCAGGTCCGGCCGGAAGTCCCGCGCCGTGCGCAGCACGATGTCGGCGCGCCGGGCCACCGTCTCCGGCAGGAGCACCTGCGGGTCGAGCGCCGCATAGGTGCCGTCGGGCCGCTTGATCACGCCGGGCACCCGCACAGCGGAGACGCCGCGGGCAAAGCCGAACCGGTCGACCACGGCCGAGCCGGAGACGATCATCGCCTCGACCGCGCCGGTACCGGCGAGCGCGTTCGCGATGGTGCGCGAGCGGCGCAGGTGCCCGAGCCCGAAGGTGTCGTGGCTGTAGATCAGGACGCGGCTCCGGCGCATCACGGTCTCATCCTCGAACGCCCCCTTGCCGCATCGCCATCCGCGTCTCGGCTTGCGGTCGCACAAGCCGGGCCGCCGTGACAATGCCCGGGGGAGGGCGGCTATGACGGTCGTCCACGCCTGTGAGTTGTCGCACGCCCGCACTTCGCCTTTCCGTCGGAGGGTGACATGCGTGTGACGCGCGGGCCCGCGAGATTGTATGGGGAGGCGTGGCGGGGGCCGGGAGGAGTGATGCGCGATCTGGAGCCGACACTCTTCGGCTATATCTGGCGGCACTCGAAGCGCGACCAGCTCGCGATCTGCGCCGTCGTGCTCGCGTCGCTGCCGTTCTACTTCGCCTCGCTCGACCTGCCCAAGCGCATCGTCAACGATGCCATTTCCGGCAAGGCGTTCAAGAACGGGAGCGAGACGGTCGACTTCCTCGACCTGATCATCCACTGGCCCGGCTGGCTCGGCGGAGACGAGGAGGTGCTGTTCTCCGGCTTCCAGGTCGATCGCACCGGGCTGCTGTTCGGGCTTTCCGGGCTGTTCCTGACGCTCGTGCTGATCAATGGTGCGTTCAAGTTCTGGATCAACCTGAGCAAGGGCGTGTTGGGCGAGCGCATGCTGCGGCGCCTGCGCTTCGAGCTGTTCTCGCTGATGCTCCGCTTCACCCCGGAGACCACGCGCGAGGTGAAGTCGTCCGAGACCGCGACGATCATCCGCGACGAGGTCGAGCCGATCGGCGCGTTCATCGGCGACGCGATCGTGGTGCCGTGCTTCCTCGGCACGCAGGCGGCGACCGCGCTGATCTTCATCCTGATGCAGAACCTGTGGCTCGGCCTCGTCGCCGGGTCGATCGTCATGGTGCAGATCGTCGTGATCCCGCGCCTGCGTCGCGAGATCATCCGCCTGAGCCGGCGGCGGCAGATCGCGTCGCGGAGCTTCGCAGGACGGGTCGGCGAGGTGCTGGACGGGCTGGAGGCGGTCACCGTCAACGACACCGGCCGCTGGGAGCGCGCCGAGATCGGCGGCCGCCTGTTCAGCCTCTACGATCTGCGGCTGCGAATCTACAAGCGCAAGTTCCTGGTCAAGTACTTGAACAACCTGCTCGCGCAGGTGACGCCGTTCCTCTTCTACGCGATCGGCGGCCTGTTCGCGTTGCGCGGCGAGCTCGACATCGGCCAGCTCGTGGCGGTGCTGGCCGCCTATCGCGATCTGCCGCCGCCCCTCAAGGAGCTGATCGACTGGGACCCGCAGCGCCTCGACGTCGAGGTCAAGTACGAGACCGTCGCCGCTCACTTCGCCCCGCATCGGCTGCGGCCCTCCGAGCCCGAGGGCGAGGGCATGGTGCGTCCGCTCGGCGGCCCCCTCGAGATGGACGGCGTGAGCCTCAAGGATCCCCTCGGCGGGCCGGCGATCGAGATCGGGGCCGTCAGCCTCGCGATGCCGTTGCAGGCCGCGATCCTCGCACCGGCGGGCGGCCTCGGCCACGCGGTCGCGCGCCTCGTGGTGGGGCTGCAGGTCCCGCAGGGCGGTGCGGTGCGGGTCGGCGGCGTCGACGTCGCCACTCTGCCGCAGGCGCGGCGCGCCCGCGCGATCGCCTATGCCGGGCCGGAGCCGGTTCTGTTCCCCGGCACGATCCGCGACAACCTCGCCTACGGCCTGCGCCGCCGCCCTGTGATCCGCGACGAGGCGGGCGGCCCTGAGCGTGCGCGCCGCCGGCGCGCCGAGGCACGGCGGACGGGCAACCCGGTCGAGGATGCGGGCGATCCGTGGATCGACTACGCCGCGCTCGGCATCGTGGATGCCGCTGCCCTCGACAGCCGCATGCTCGACCTCCTCCTGCGCCTCGGCATGGGCGACGATCTCTATCGGTTCGGCCTCGGCGCTTACAGCCTGGTGCGCCACGATTCGGATGCGGGGCGCCGGGTCGTCGCTGCGCGCCGGCACCTGCAGCAGCACTTCGCCGCTGCCGGCATGGCCGACCTCGTGATCCCGTTCGATCCGCGGCGCTACAACGAGCAGGCGACGATCGCGGAGAACCTCCTGTTCGGCGTGCCCACCGTTCCCGAGCTGGCGGGTCGCGACCTCGCCGCCGCGCCGCGCTTCCGCGCCGCGCTGGACAAGCTGTTCCTTCTCGACGACCTCGCGCGGATGGGCGTGACCATCGCGCGCAACCTCGTCGAGATCTTCCGCGACGTGCCCCCGGGCCATCCGCTGTTCCGGCGGTTCTCGTTGATCGCCCCGGACGAACTTCCCGTCTTCGAGCAGCGACTTTCGTCCCTCGGCGCCGACCAGATCCCCCCTGACGCCGACAACGAGGCGTTCCTCGCCCTCGCGCTGGCCTATGTCGAGCCACGCCAGCGCCTCGGCCTCCTCGACGGGCCCTACCAGGCGCGTTTGGTGGCGGCGCGCTACACGATCCGCGAGGCCCTGCGGCGCGAGGACGGCTCCGAAGACGTGGAGCCCTACGATCCCGAGCGGATCAACCGGCACAGCTCGATCCTGGATGCGTTGCTCTTCGGCCGGATCAATACGGCGCGGATGCACGGCGAAGCCGAGATCCAACGCCAGGTCCGCGTCGTCGTGAAGGAGTTCGACCTGGAACGGGGCATTCGCCTGCGCGGGCTGGAATTCAACGTGGGCAACCGTGGCCGCCTGCTCACGCCGCGCCAGCAGGCGATCGTCGACCTCGCCCGCGCGATCCTGCGGCGCCCGGAAATTTTGGTCGTCGACGGGGCGATTCCGCATCTCGAAGGCGGTGCCGAGACTTTGATCGCGGCGGTGACGAGCAGCGGGCCGAAGGTCAGCCTGGTGGCGGTCGCGGCGACGGAGGCCGAGGCGGCGCCGTTCCCGGTCCGCCTGCGTTTCGCGAGTGACGGCGCGGTGACCATCGATGCCCAGGCGGAGCCGGAGATCTCGGTGCCGGCGGCGCGCAGGGCGTGAGGCGGGCCCTGAAACGCGTCTTGTCCCTGTGCAAGTACGGTGTCGGAAACTGATTTCTCACCCTTGTCTCGACAAGATGCGGAAGAACCGTCATGGAATACGGTACGCGTCCGCGCGTTCCTGTCCAAATCGAAGAGAATCATACGCCGCATGTTGCGCAGCCGTGTGCGACGGTCCTTCACCGTCGAGGTCAAGTCGAAGAGCCGCCATACCCTGTCCTGGCCGGACGATCCCAATCCGGCGCCCGTGAACTGGGCCGCGCTCGATCCGGCGCCCGATACGCCGTCGCCCTTCGACGCGTTCCTGCCCGACGAGATGGCCGCCCCCGCGTCCCCCGTGCCGGCCGAGAAGCCGCGGCGCATCCTGCAGAGCCTGATCGTGGCGGAGCCCGAGGCCGAGACCTTCGAGCCGGAGGTCGTGCGCGAGCCCCGTCTGCCGCGGGTCCGCCGGGTGAAGCCGCCGCAGATGCGTTCCGAGAGCTCGCCGATCGAAGCGGCGCGCACGGAACCGGCCCGGCATGAGGTCGTGCAGGCCGATGCGATCTGGTCGTTCGCCGACATCGCGAAGGCATCCTCAGACCCGGCCGTCGCGATGCCGATCGTCGAGGCGCACGCCGCCCCCGTCGCACCGGCGACCCTGACGCTGCGCAATCGGCCGAAGCCCAAGGCGGGCGAGCCTGCGCTTGCGCCGGGCGAACGCTGGAAACGTCGCCTGCCGCGCTTCTGCCGTTAGGGCGGTCTCCGGTGCGGCGCGTACCGATGGCGCAGTCGTCATCGGTTCGTCCCATGATCCAAGGATCATGGGACGAACCGCATCATGCGGCCCGGCGCACGGCGTAGCGATAGCGGCGCCCGTGCGCGTCGAGAAGCTCGCTGTCCGAGGTCTCGCGCCAGACCACGTCGTCCTCCGGGCGCGCCGCATCCGTCAGCTCGGTCCCGCGCACGATGCTGAGGGCGATGCCGGCGCCGTAGTTCGTCGCCGTCGCCTCCGCGATGGCCGAGTCGATGTCGGCCTCGTCCGGTAGGCAGGCGAAGAGGACGCCGTCGGCGATGGCGAGCGTGTACGTTCCCATGGCGGGCTCCGCGGGTTTCGAAGCGCGTGACCGTATGATCTGCGACCGACGGTGGAAGGCCGGCAGCTGGGATGCTGCAATGCGGCGGGCGAGGGTCGTCAGCGCGAGCAGGGCTGGTTCGCGAAGCGCCGGTGCGCGATGGCACGCGCCAACGCCCTTCTGCCAAGCACGCGATCGTGTAGACATCGCCAACCTGTCCCTTGCCGCCGAGATCGCATGACGGACCCGTTCCTCGACCGGCTCGCCGACCTCCTCGGCCCGAATGCTCTCGTTGTCGGCGACGTGTTGGCGAGCCGGCCCGCGAGCTGGACCCGTGCCGGCGAGCCCTGTGCCGCGGCGGCCCTC
>JAEUAC010000413.1 GCA_019695455.1 Methylorubrum extorquens
CGAGGTCGGGGCGGCGGGCGGCTTCGGCGGCATGGCCGGGTTATGGGCGGTCGCCCCCGGCGTGACAAGGCGCGTTCGGGCGGGCGCCGTCAGGCGGGCGCGAGTTCCGCGAAGCGGGCCCGGAAGCGCGCCTGCGCCTCCGCCGTCGGCCAGGGGTCGAGCAGCGGCTCGATCTCCGGCGGCCGGATCGCGGGACGGCCGAAGATCGCGTCGGCCTCCGCCCGCGCGAACCCGGCCAGGGCGGTCGCCTCGCGGTGGGCCGCCAGCCGGTCCGCCCGCTTGATGAGCGCGGCGAGGTCCGGCCCCGGCATGGCCGGCAGGCCGAAGCGGAGGTGGATCGCGCCCCGGAGCCGGTCCTCCACGGCCGGATAGCCCGCGCCGATCATCGCCTTCAGGGGCGAGATCATGTCGCCGATCACGTATTCGGCCGCGTCGTGCAGCAGCACCGCGAGCCGGGCCGGGGCCGGCAGGTCGGGCGCCAGGACACCCGCGATGGCCTCGACCAGGACCGAGTGCTGGGCGACGGAGAAGACGTGGAGTCCGGCCGTCTGGCCGTTCCAGCGGGCCACGCGGGCGAGCCCGTGGGCCACGTCCTCGAGTTCGACGTCGAAGGGCGACGGATCGAGGAGGTCGAGCCGCCGGCCCGACAGCATGCGCTGCCAGGCCCGGGGCGCAGGCGCCCGGCTCACGGCCGGCCGAGGTCGCGGCAGGCGGCGTGCCGGCAGCACCCCGTCAGGTGGTCGTTGATCAGGCCGCAGGCCTGGAGGAAGGCGTAGACGATCGTCGGACCGCAGAAGGCGTAGCCGCGCGCCTTCAGGTCGGCCGAGAGGGCGCGCGACACGGCATCCGCCGTCGGGATGTCGGCCCGGCTCGCCGGGTTCGGCTGCAGCGGCGCCCCGCCGACGCGGTCCCAGAGGAGGCGCGCGAAGGGCTCCGGCCCGCCGCCGTCGCACCACGCCCGGGCGGACGCGATCGTGCCGACGATCTTGGCCCTGTTCCGCACGATCCCGGCATCGAGCATCAGGGCCTCGACGTGCGCGGGCCCGAAGGCCGCGATGGCCTCCGGGTCGAAGCCGGCGAAGGCGCGGCGGAAGTTGTCGCGCTTGCGCAGGATGGTGATCCAGGACAGGCCCGCCTGGAAGCCGTCGAGGATCAGCTTCTCGAACAGCGCGCGCCCGTCGTGCTCCGGCACGCCCCATTCGGTGTCGTGATAGGCGACGTAGAGCGGGTCGGTGCCGCACCACCAGCACCGCTCCCGCCCGTCCGCGTGGGTGACGAGGCCGTCCGTCACGCGGGGACGGCCTCGCCCGGATAGGGAAAGCGCACGAAGCCGGGCTTGGCCAGCCGGAGCGCCGCGCCGCCCGCCTCGAGGGGCGCGCCGGCTTCGATGGCGTCCGCCGCCCGGTCGAGCCGGATCGTGGCGAGCCCCCGGTCGCCCGAGCGGCTGCCGGTCTCGCCCAGCGCCCGGTCGCCGGCCGTGACGGGCGTGCCGGGCGCGGGCGCCTCGCCCGGATAGGTGGCGGCGACGATGCGCGTGCGGGCGGTCCCGCGATGCTGCATGCGGGACACGACCTCCTGGCCGACGTAGCAGCCCTTGTCGAAATCGACGCCGGCGAGCTGGTCCATCAGGATCTCGTGCGGGAAGGCGTCGCCGTAGCGGAAGTCGGCGTCGCCGTCCGGCACGCCCTCGGCGATGCGGTGGGCGTGCCAGGCCGCGACGCCCTCGTCCGGCACGCCCGCATCCACGAGCCCGTCCCGCTCGACGACGGCGCGCCAGCCGAGCGCGGCCAGCCGCGGATCGGGCGCCGCCAGGAGGGCGCCGCCCGTCGGCATCGCCGTCCCGCCCCATCCGGCGAGCACCGAGCGGTCGGCCGTGAGGTCGACGATCGCGATCTTGGCGCGCAGGCGATACAGGGTGAGGCGCTTGACGAGCTCGGCCGTGCAGGAGGCGGGCAGATCGAGCCAGATCGCGCCCTCCCCGTCCTCGTGCGCCACGAAGTCGGCGATGATCTTGCCCTGCGGGGTCAGGAGCGCCCCGTAGCGGGCGCGGCCCGGCGCGAGGCGGTCGAGGTCGCAGGTGACGAGCCGGTCGAGAAAGCCTTTCGCCTCCGCGCCCGAGACCCGCACGACGGCGCGGTCGGTCAGTCTGGCGGTGGGCACGGTTCCAGTCTCCTCGGCCTCGTTCCGGCCGAGGGTCTAAGCGCCGGCCGGCATTGGCTCAAGCCGTCCGCCCGTCCTCAATGCTTGGGCGAGGTCGTGAAGGCGCCGGCCCGGATGCGGGCCGGGAAGGTCTCGGCATAGGTGGCGGTCTCGTCCTCGCCGTAGAGCTCGACCATGCGCCGGTAGGCCGCGAACAGCGCGGCCTGCACCATGGCCTCGCAGTCGAGCCCGTCGAGCTCGGCCTCCGCGAAGGCCTCGGCCACGTAGGTCAACGCCACGCGGCGGGCGAGGCCGGGCTCGTCCAGGGAGGTCAGGTCGGTGTCCATCATCTCGGGCTGGCTGCGTTCCTTGACGACGGTCTTAACAGGGCCGGGCGAAGCCGCCAGTCCGACCTTTACGAAGAGGTTAACGGCCGGTTCGGCCCGATTGCGACGTCTTAACGCGCGGCCTCTTCCAGCACGGCGGCGGCGGCCTCGACCACGCGGGCGAGTTCGGGCGTCCCGTCGAGCGCCGCGACCTCCCCGGGCCGCACCCAGCGCAGCTCCAGCGCCTCCGGGCCGGTCCCGCCCTCGCCCGCGATCCACCGCGCCGCATGCGCGCCGATGACGAAGTGGCTCCGGACCCGTCCGTCCGGGTCCCGCTGCACGATCTCGACGGTCCGCACGAAGCCGACGATCTCGGCCTCGATCCCCGTCTCCTCGCGCAGTTCGCGCAGCGCCGCCTCGGCCAGCGTCTCGCCCGTCTCGACGAGCCCGCCCGGCAGCGAGAACACGCCCCGGAGCGGCGGGCGCCCGCGCGCGGCGACGAGCACCCGGCCGTCGCGGAAGACGGCGCAGGAGGCGGCCAGGAACGGGCGGTCGGGATAGTCGCGGGACGCGCTCACGGCCGGATGTCGGCCACGCGCCCGTCCTCCAGGCCGACCAGGACGTGGAGGTCCCGCCCGGCACCGAGCGCGGCGACGCCCGACGCGGCCCGCGCGGGCAGCGGCACGCGGGCGATCTCCCGGATGCGGCCGCCCGCGAAGGACACGAAGGCGATCGCCGCCCGGTCGAGCGTCGGCAGCGCGAGGTCGGGACGGCCGTCGCCGTCGAGATCCGCCACGGCCGCGAGGTCCTGCGCGGCGCGGCCGTAGACGTGGTTCGCGTAGCCGCCCGCCTCGGCGACCCGGACCAGCCGGTCGCCCTCGAGGCGCCAGAGCTGGAGCAGCCCGGCGCGGTGCGGCGTCGCCACCAGGGCGATCTGCGGCTGGCCCGTCCCGGCGAAGTCCGCGACGCCGGCCGGGTTCAGCCAGGTGCCGGCCTCCGGCAGCGGCGGCGTCTCGGCGGCGACGCGCCAGGCGCCGTCGCGGCGGGCGATGACGACGAGCGCGCTGCCGGCCTCCGGCCGGCTCCGCACCGTCACGACGGCGGGCGCTCCCGCGAGCGTGACGAGGCGGGGCTCGCGGTCCTCGAAGGCCGCGCCCTCCCCGGCCGGCACGGTCGTGACCTCGTGCGGCACGGCCTGCGCGCCCGCCCCGATGGCGACGGGCTTCCGCTCCCGGATCGTGACGCCGGCCGCGTGGATGCCGGAGCCGAGGCCGGCATGCGGCACGGTGCGGACGGGGCCGGTCAGCGTCGCGGTCAGGGGGCCCGACGCCTCCGTGCGCCCGTCCGGGATGGCGCCGGGCCCGCGCTCGAGCGTCGCGAGGTCGGCCGCGGCCGGGCCGAGCGGGAGGGCCTGGATGGAGCCGGCGCGGTCCAGCGCCAGCGCGGCGCCGCCGCCCTGCCCCCAGACGACCACCGCCGGCCGGTCGCCGAGGCTCCGCTGCTCGCGCAGCGTCTCCGTCGAGCCGACCAGCGTCGCGACGCGGCTCGCCGGGCCGCGGAACTCGGCGACGGGCCAGGGCAGGTCGAGGAGCGTCACGCGCGGCTCGGCCCGGGCCGGGCCGGCGGTCGCAGGCGCCGCGAGGGCGGCAAGGCCGGCGGCGAGGAGGCGCCTCACACGTGCTGCCCGCCGTTGATGTGGAGTTCCGCGCCGTTCACGTAGGAGGACGTGTCCGTGCACAGGAAGTAGATCGCCTTGGCGACCTCGTCCGTCGTGCCGAGGCGCCGCAGCGGGATCGCCTCCACGATCCGCTCCGTGCCGGGCGACAGGATGGCGGTGTCGATCTCGCCGGGCGAGATGGCGTTCACGCGGACGCCGAGCGGGCCGAAATCGGCCGCCATCTCGCGCGTCAGCGCGGCGAGCGCGGCCTTGGAGGTGGCGTAGGCGGCGCCCGCGAAGGGATGCACCCGCGAGCCCGCGATGGACGTGACGTTGACGATCGAGCCGCGCGCGCGGGCGAGCTCGTCGCGCAGGCCCCGGGCCAGCATGATGGGGCCGAAGAAGTTCACCTGGAACACCCGCATCCAGTCGGCGTGCTCCGTGCCGAGCGCGGACAGGCGCGCGCCGCCCTCCGCCTTCGGCGAGATGCCGGCATTGTTGACGAGCGCGTGCAGCACGCCGCCCTCCGGGGCGAGCCGGTCCTTCGTCTCGGCCACCGCCCTCAGGGTGTCCTCGGGGCTCGCGAGATCGACCTGGAGATGGTCCTCGGGCCCCATCTCCCAGGGGCAGTTCTCGGGGAAGGCGTGCCGCGAGCAGGTGATGACCCGCCATCCGGCCGCCTGGAACCGCTTCACGGTCGCGTGCCCGATCCCCCGGCTCGCGCCGGTGAGCAGCATGACCCTGCGGTCGGTGTTGGAGCGCTCTGCCAAGGGCCGCCTGCCTCAGGATGAAGCCGACGTTCTATCCGCCGGACCGCAGGGCGTCCATGCGGCGGCGTGGGCCCGGCCGACCGATCGATGTGCCCGCGAACTCTCGACAGGGTTGTAAGATACCCATCTGCACATACTTGGGTAGTATCGATGCAGTGGAAGGAGACCGGCATGGCCCGCGCTCAGTATTTCGTGCTCAAGGACGGGGCGGCCTGGAAGGTCCGCCACAACGACAAGGACGTCTCCTACGCCACCCAGGCGGCCGCCATGAAGGCCGCGGTCGACGCCGCCCATGCGGCCGGCAAGGCGGGACACGACGCGCAGGTCCTGGTGCAGGGCCGCGACGGCAAGTGGCAGACCGAGTGGACCTACGGGAACGACCCCTATCCGCCCAAGGGGTGACCGGCCGCGGCGGGCCGCGCATTTGACGGCCCGCCCGGGCCCGCCGTACCACTCGGTGACCAGGAACGGGGCGGACGCGACCATGTACAAGGCGACCACGCAGGGCATCCGCGTGTGCGTGGAGCCGCGCTTCGTCGAGGAGGAATCCCAGCCCGACCGGGGCAAGTACTTCTTCGCCTACACGGTCGAGATCACGAACATGTCGACCGAGCGGGTGCAGCTGCGCTCGCGCCATTGGCGGATCATCGACGGCGAGGGGCGGGTCCAGGAGGTGAAGGGCGCGGGCGTCGTCGGCGAGCAGCCGGTGCTCGATCCGGGCGAGACCTTCACCTACACGTCGGGCTGCCCGCTCACGACGCCCGACGGCACGATGCAGGGCACCTACACGATGGAGAGCGCCTCGGGCGGCGCCTTCCTGGCCGACATCCCGGCCTTCTCGCTCGATTGCCCCTTCAAGAAGCGGGTGCTCCACTGAGCGCTCCCGCGGGCGAGCGGCTGTCGTCGCTCGCGATCCTCGAGCGCCTCGTGTCGTTCGACACGGAGAGCTCGCTCTCGAACATCGCCCTGATCGACTGGGTCGCCGCCTATCTGGAGAGCTGGGGCGTGCCGTTCGTGCGCGTGCCGAACGCCGCGGGCGACAAGGAGGCGATCTTCGCCACGATCGGGCCCATGCGGGACGGGGGCGTCGTCCTCTCCGGCCACACCGATTGCGTCTCCGTCGAGGGACAGGCCTGGACGAGCGACCCGTTCCGCCTCCGCGTCGCGGACGGGAAGGCGCATGCCCGCGGGGCGGTCGACATGAAGGGCTTCGACGCGATCGCGCTCGCGGCCGTGCCGGACTTCCTGGCGGCGGACCTCGCGCGGCCGATCCACGTCATGCTCTCCTACGACGAGGAGACCACCTGCCTCGGCGTGGTCGACACGATCGCGCGCTTCGGCCGGGACCTGCCCCGGCCGGGGGTCGTGATCGTCGGCGAGCCGACCGACCTCGCCGTGGTCGAGGCGCACAAGAGCGTGGCGACCTTCGTCACGCAGGTGCACGGCTTCGCGGCCCATTCGGCCAAGCCCTCGCTCGGCGCCAACGCCGTCATGGCGGCGGGCGAACTCGTGGTCGAGCTCAACCGGCTGGCCGACGAGATGGAGCGGCGGGGCGATCCCTCCGGCCGGTTCGACCCGCCCCACACGACCGTCCATGTCGGGCGGATTCGCGGCGGCACGGCGCGGAACATCCTGCCCGAGCTGTGCACGATCAACTGGGAGTTCCGGGGCGTTCCCGGCCTCGACCCCGACGAGATCCCGGCCCGCCTGGCGCAGCGCGCCGACGCGGTCGTCCGCGAGCGCCTGAACCGGTACGGCGCGTTCGGCCGCATCGAGACGACGCGCGAGGTGCTGGTGCCGGGGCTCGTGCCGGAGCCGGGCTCCGAGGCCGAACGGCTGGTGCTCGCCGTGACGGGCCGGAACGCGACGGAGACGGTCGCCTACGGCACGGAGGCCGGGCGCTTCCAGGCCGCCGGCATCCCGACCGTGGTCTGCGGTCCGGGCACGATCGACCGCGCCCACCAGCCCGACGAGTTCATCACGCTGGCCGAGATCGCGGCCGGCGAGGCGTTCATGCGACGGCTTGCCGCGCAGTGCGGCTGAGGTCGGCCTGAGGCGGCTGCAACCTGCACCTCCTCCGTACGTTCCTGAACCCGGAAGGTCTCGTCCTTCCGGGGAGATGTCCAATGAACCGGTCCCATCGCGCGATCGTCGTCGCGCTCGCCGTCGCGGCGGGGTTCGCCGCCCTGCCGGCCTCGGCCGAAACCGTGTCGATGAAGGCCGCCCTGAGCGGCACCCAGCAGGTCCCGCCCCTGACCGTGCCGGGTCGCGGGCTGCTCGACGCGAAGTACGACACCGTGGCGAAGACGCTGAGCTGGGACGGCACCTATACGGGCCTGTCGGGCCCCGCGACGGCGGCCCATTTCCACGGCCCGGCCGATGTCGGCTCCAATGCCGGCGTGGCCGTGCCGGCGCCGGCGCCCGCGAGCCCCTTCAAGGGCCAGGCGACCCTCACGGACGCCCAGGCCGAGGCGCTCCTCGCCGGCAAGATGTACTTCAACGTCCACACGGCCGCGCATCCGGGCGGCGAGATCCGCGGGCAGGTCATCCGCTAGCGGCGTCGCGGCGGACCGTCAGGGTCCGCCCGCGAGCCAGTCGATCCGCCGTCCATGCGGATCCACCCGGGCGAGGAGCCGATCCTCGCCCGGCCACAGGCGCAGCCGCAGCGTCGGCATCGCGCCGGCCTCGTCGGCCTCGAAGCGCAGCCACGCGAGCGGCGTCGCCGCCGTCGCCCGCCGGCCCGTCCGCTCCATAGCGGCGGCGATCCGATCCTGCGTGTCCGCCGGGAAGTACTGGAACGCGATCGAGTGGAAGACCACGCGCGCCAGCCCGTCCGGCGGCGCGGCCGCCTCGACCTCCCGCTCCACCCAGCCCGCCGCGTCCTCCCCGTCGACGCGCGGCGGGGCGTCGGCCGCTATCGCGAGCGCGCCCTCCAGCCGCGCCACCCGATCGGCCTGGTCCGGCCAGACATAGGCGAGGAGCCGCGCCCGATCGGCCGGATCGCCGACGTCCAGCGGGTTCCGGTCGACGCCGCGGCGGGACGCGATCCGCAGCGCGGCCCCCGGCGGCGGGTCGCCCGTCCAGGCGGGCTCGATCCGCACGGGCGAGGCGGCGTCGCCGTAATGCCGCCCGCCGAGCCGAAGGTCGTAGCGGTCCGCCAGGAGGTTGAGGCCGGCGCTCGCTCCGAGCTCGTGGAGGGCGAGCGGCAGGCCCGTCGAGGCCGCCGCCACGGCGAACCCGGCGCCGAGCGCGCCCGAGCGCGCCACCTCGTTCGTCTGCGGCGGCCCGTCGACCCAGGCGTCGAGGGCGGCCTCGTGCGCCGACAGCGCGGCCGCGACGGCCTTCCAGAGCGCGTCCGGGTCCGGCAGCGGATGGGGCGGATAGAGGCGCGCCAGCGCCGGCGCCCGGCCCGACCGCACGAGGCCGTTGAGGCCGCCGCAGACGCGCAGGGGGACGGAATCGTGCTGGGCGTCGGGGTCGCCCGGCCAGTCGAGGACGCGACGGCCGAGCGCCGTGGAGCGGTCCAGCCGGTCGGCCGCGAGGCTCGTGAGACGCGCCGTGAAGGGCGAGCCGAGCCTGCGGCAATGCTCGGCCTGGCTCGCGAAGGCGGCCCGGACCCGCGCCTCGCGATCGGTCACGTCAGGCCGCTCCGGACGGCGCGTCGGTCGCGGCGACCTCGGCCTCCACGTCGGCCGGGTCGAGATCGTAGTGCCGCGAGCAGAACTCGCAGGTCACGCCGATCCGCCCGTCCTCGCCGACCATGTCGCGGCGATCCTCGGGCGAGAAGTTGCGCATCATGGCCATGATGCGGTCGCGCGAGCAGCGGCACGTCTCGCGGACGGATTGCGGCTCGAACACGCGCACGCCGCGCTCGTGGAAGAGCCTGTAGAGCAGGCGCTCGCTCGACACCGCGGGATCGACGAGCTCGTGGTCCTCGACGGTCGAGGCGAGCGCCTTCGCCTCCGCCCAGGCCTCGTCCTCGGCCGTCTCCGGCACGCGCGCCTCGTCGGGCGCGTCGCCGGGCGGCAGGTCGGCGGCCCGCATGCGGTCGGGCGAGCTCGGCAGGAACTGCGTCAGCAGCCCGCCCGCCCGCCAGGCGTGGCGCCCCTCGGCGAAGACCTCGCCGACGGCGAGGCGCACATGGGTCGGGATCTGCTCCGACTGCCGGAAATACTGGTGCGCGGCGGCCTCGAACCCCTCGCCCTCCAGCGGCACGACGCCCTGGTAGCGGCTCGCGGCCGTGCCCTGGTCGATGGTCATGGCCAGGACGCCCGTGCCGAGCAGGTCGCCCGTCCGCGGGTTCGGGCCCGCGGCCTCGACCCTGTCTGCGTCGAACCGCGCATAGGCGCGCAGCCGGTCCGGCGCGTCGAAGTCGACGACGATCATGTCGACCGCGCCGTCGCTCTTGGTCTGGAGCTGGAAGCGCCCCTCGAGCTTCAGCGAGGCGCCGAGCAGCGCGGTCAGCGCCGCCGCCTCCCCCACCACGCGGGACACGGCGTCGGGATAGCCGTGTCGGCCGAGCAGCGCATCCAGCGCCGGCCCGAGCCGGACGGCGCGGCCCCGCACGTCGAGCGCCTCGACCGCGAAGGGCAGGACCGCGTCGTCCAGCCCCTCTCCTGCCTGCTCCTCGCTCATGCGGCGACGGCACCGGCGGCGTTCGCCGCCCCGAGACACCAGGCGAGGATGCCCTTCTGCGCGTGCAGGCGGTTCTCGGCCTCGTCGAACACGACCGAACCCGGGCCGTCGATCACCTCGTCCGTCACCTCCTCGCCGCGATGGGCCGGGAGGCAGTGCATGAACAGGGCGCCCGCGTTCGCCGCCCCCATCAGGCGGCCGTTCACCTGGTAGGGCGCGAGCAGGTTGTGGCGGTTGGTCTGGTCCTCGTCGCCCATGGACACCCAGCAATCCGTGACCACGGCGTCGGCCCCGCGCACGGCCTCGAACGGGTCCTCGGTGACGGTCAGCTCCGCCCCGGCCTGGCGGGCCCAGCCCTTCAGGTCGACCTGACCGGCGAGTTCGCCCGGCGCCGCGACCGCGACCCGGAAGTCGAGGCGCCCCGCGGCCTGGATCCAGGAGGCGAGGACGTTGTTCACGTCGCCCGACCACGCGACCGTCCGGCCGCGGATGGAGCCCCGGTGCTCCTCGAAGGTGAGCACGTCCGCCATGACCTGGCAGGGATGGGAGACCTTGGTCAGCCCGTTGATGACGGGCACGGTCGCGTTCGCGGCGAGTTCGAGCAGCGTGTCGTGATCCAGGATGCGGATCATGATGGCGTCCACGTAGCGCGACAGCACGCGCGCCGTGTCGGCGATCGATTCGCCGCGCCCGAGCTGCATCTCCTTGCCGGAGAGCACGATCGTCTCGCCGCCGAGCTCCCGCATGGCGACGTCGAAGGAGACGCGCGTGCGGGTCGAGGGCTTGTCGAAGATCATGGCGAGGGTCTTGCCGTCCAGCGGACGGGCGGACCGGACCTCGCGGCGCCGGCCCTTCAGGTCGGCGCTGGTGTCGAGGAGGAAGCGGAGGTCCGCCCCGGAGAAGTCCGTGAGGTCGAGGAAGTGCCGGGGCGGTGTCATGCCGCCTTCTCCGGCGCGGCCCGCAGGGCGGCGTCGAGCGCCGTGCAGGCCCGGTCGAGCTTGTCGATGGCCGCGGCCATGTCCTCGTCGCTGATGACGAGGGGCGGCAGGAGGCGCACGACGGAATCGCCGGCCGGGATGGTCAGGAGCCCTTCGCGCTCGGCCGCCTTGGTCAGGTCGGTGTTCGCGATGTGGGTCTTGATGCCCATCATCAGGCCCTCGCCGCGGATCTCGGCGATGATGGCGGGGTGGCGGTCCTTCAGCTCGGCCAGCCGCTGCTTGAGGCGCAGCCCCAGGTCGCGGACGCGCTCCAGGAAGCCGGGCGCGAGCACCACGTCCAGCACGGCGTTGCCGACCGCCATGGCGAGCGGGTTCCCGCCGAAGGTCGTGCCGTGCGTGCCGGCCGTCATGCCCTTGGCGGCCTCGCGGGTGGCGAGGCAGGCCCCCATCGGGAAGCCGCCGCCGATCCCCTTCGCGATCGCCATGATGTCCGGCACGATGCCGGCCCATTCGTGCGCGAAGAGCTTGCCCGTCCGGCCGACGCCGCTCTGCACCTCGTCGAGGACGAGGAGCAGGCCCTTCTCGTCGCAGAGCGCCCGCAGGGCGCGAAGCCGCTCGGTCGGGACGGGGCGGATGCCGCCCTCGCCCTGGATCGGCTCGATCAGGAGCGCGCCGGTCTCGGGCCCGATGGCCGCGAGCAGCGCCTCGTGGTCGTCGAACGGCACCTGGTCGAACCCGTCCACCTTCGGGCCGAACCCGTCGATGTACTTCTTCTGCCCGCCCGCCGCGATCGTCGCGAGCGTGCGCCCGTGGAACGCGCCCTCGAAGGTGACGATGCGGAAGCGCTCGGGCTGGCCGTTCGCCGAATGGTACTTTCGCGCCATCTTGATGGAGGCTTCCAACGCCTCGGCGCCGGAATTCGAGAAGAAGACGACGTCCGCGAACGTCGCCTCCGCCAGCCGGTGGGCGAAGCGCTCGCCCTCCGGGTTCTGGTACAGGTTCGAGATGTGCCAGAGCCGCGACGCCTGCTCCGTCAGCGCCTGCACGAGGTGCGGATGCGCGTGGCCGAGCGCGTTGACGGCGATGCCGGCGCCGAAATCCAGCACGCGTCGCCCGTCGGCGGTCACCAGCCAGGCGCCCTCGCCTCGCTCGAAGGCGAGTTCGGTGCGCGCATAGGTCGGGAGGATCGACGACGTTTGGGTCGAAGCCACGCTCTGCACTCCGGAACGCGGCCCAACGGCCGCAAACGAAAAGAGCCGCCCGATGGGGCGGCCAGTCGAGAATCTATTGTCGTTCGCCACGATGTCAATTCGACCCTCGCGCGAGCGGTGGACGACCGGCCCCCGCACCCCGCTCGTCGGCCTCCGGTCAGGCGGTCCGCTCCCGCGACGCGAGCGCCCGGGCGGCGAGGAGGTCGTCCGGCTCGTTGACGTTCAGGAACGGATCGACGGGCAGGGCCGGCCAGTCGACCGCGACGGCCCCGACCGCCTCGGCCCAGCGGCCGACGCGGCGCTCGCCTCCCGCGAGATCGGCGCGGAGCCGGTCCCGCAGCGAGACGGACCACAGGCCGACGACGGGATGGCGGCGCCCTCCCGACGAGGCGACGGCCGCCGGCGCCGCGCCCCGGCCGTCATGGAGCCGCGCCACGAGGCCGGCCGGCAGGAACGGGGCGTCGCCGGGGACGCTCGCGACCCAGGCCAGCGGCGGATCGAGCGCGGCCGCATGGTCCAGGCCGGCGAGCAATCCCGCGAGCGGACCGCGGCCGCCCCCGTCCGCGTCGGGCAGGACGGGCCGGCCGGCACCCGCGAACCGGGCCGGATCGCCGTTCGCGCTGACGGCGACGGCCGCGCAATCGGGGCCGAGGATCGCGACGGCGCCCGCGAGGAGCGAGCGGCCGCCGACGACCAGAAGGGCCTTATCGACGCCGCCCAGGCGGCGTCCCTCCCCGCCGGCGAGGACGAGGCCGAGTGTCGGCGGATGATGCGGCATCGCTCTCGCAGGTCCCGTTCGGGCGATCATGCCATGCCGGGCGGGCTGCGGCGACGCGCGACGCGGCCCCACGGTGGCCGCGGCCCCGGCCTTTCGGCCGGCCCGGCGCTGTGCTCAAAGGCGCGCTCGCGCCGCGGCGCGCGGAGACCGCCCATGCTGCGCAAGACCTACGACTGGATGCTGCGGCTCGCGGAGCGCCCGAGCGCCCCCTACGCGATGGGTGCGGTCGCCTTCGCCGAGAGCTCCTTCTTCCCCGTCCCGCCGGACGTCATGCTCGTCCCCATGTCGCTCGCGCGGCCCGACAAGGCCTGGCGCTACGCCCTCATCGCGACGATCTGCTCCGTCACGGGCGGGCTCGTCGGCTACGCGATCGGCGCGCTTCTCTACGACACGGTCGGGCAATGGCTGTTCCGGCTCTACGGCCTGGAGAGCGGGGCCGACTCGTTCCGGGCGGCCTATGCGCAGTACGGAGCCTGGATCATCCTCCTGAAGGGCTTCACGCCGATCCCCTACAAGCTCGTCACCATCACGTCGGGCTTCGCGGGCTACGACCTCCTCACCTTCACGATCCTGTCCATCGTCACGCGGGGCGCCCGGTTCGCCGTGCTGGCGGCCCTGCTCGGCCGC
The DNA here is from genome assembly GCA_019695455.1 of Methylorubrum extorquens. Taxonomy (GTDB): domain Bacteria; phylum Pseudomonadota; class Alphaproteobacteria; order Rhizobiales; family Beijerinckiaceae; genus Enterovirga; species Enterovirga extorquens_A. The sequence goes on from JAEUAC010000413.1 coordinate 13,082, forward strand.
TTCGGCGGGCCCATCAAGGGCATCCTCGACCGGCATCTCGGGCTGGTCGCGGGCGTGCTGCTCCTGTTCATCGTCGGCGGCTTCGCGGCCGTGAAGCTGATCTACTGAGCCCATGGCCCGCCCGTCCGGCCGGCTCGCGGCCCTCCTGATCCTGCTGGTCGCGGCCGCGACCGTCGGGGGCGCGCTCGCCTCCCAGCACGTGTTCGGCCTCGTGCCGTGCAAGCTCTGCCTGCTCCAGCGCTGGCCCTACTATCTCGGGGTCCCGCTCGCGGCCGCGACGATGCTGCCGCGCTCCGGCGGCGGCGCCTCGCGGGCCGGACTCGGGCTCCTCGCGATCGTGTTCCTCGTGAGCGCGGGGCTCGGCGCCTACCATGCCGGCGTGGAATGGGGCTGGTTCCTCGGCCCCTCCGATTGCGGCGGCGGCGCCGGCGCGCCCGCACCCGGCGTCGGCGATCTCCTGCGATCGCTGGACCGGATCCGCGTCGTGAGCTGCACGGAGGCCGCCTGGCGCCTTCTCGGCCTCTCGCTCGCGGGCTGGAACGCCCTGGTCTCGCTCGCGCTCGCGGCGCTCGCGGGGGACGCCGCCCTCCGGCCGCGCTGAGCTATTCGTCCCGGAGCGCGGCGGCGACGCGCGCCTGCAGGATCTCGGGCTTCGTCAGGACCAGCGCGCCGCGGTTGCGCTCGATCAGGCCGTCCGCATCCATGGCCGTGAACTCGCGCGTGACCTGCTCGCGGCGGCAGCCGATCCGGGACGCCAGCACGTGGTGGAACGGCGGCGGCGACACCACCCGCTCGCCCTCGTGGCCGTTGCGCGGCACGGACAGGCGCAGGAGCTCCGCGTAGAGCCGGTGCCGCAGGTCCAGCACCGTCTGCTCCATCAGCCGCGCGTCGAGCTCGCGCACGCGCGTCGTCAGCAGGCGGAACACCTTGTGGGCGACCTGGGGCGACGAGAACACGATCTCGTGGAACACGGCCGCGCTCATCACGCAGACCTCGCCGCGCGTCAGCGCCGTGACGTTGGCGGAGCGCTTCACGCCGTCGAGCGCCGCCAGTTCGCCGAAGATGGCGCCGTTGCGCAGCTCGCCCAGGATGACTTCCTTGCCGGACCGCGTGCGGATGAGCACCCGCACCTCGCCCGTCATCAGGAAATAGACGTCGCTCGATGCATCGTCGAAGTCGAGCAAGGTCTCGTTCGGGCTGAAATAGCGCCACCGGACCCGGGACTCGAATGGAGCCAGGTCGACGATCACATCCTTGAAGAAGGCGACTTGGGTCAGGCGGTTCATGGGCACCCCTGCGGCATCGCTGGCGACAGGACGGTCCCGGAGTCAAGTCTCGGTGCGGCACTCTGGCGCGCCGGGCCATCGGGCCGCGCGCAAAACCGGGGACAGCGCCCGGTCGCGGGCCGGCCGCCCGGCGCGACCGGCGGGCGCCACTGAGGCCTGGTGGGCGGTGACGGGATCGAACCGCCGACCCTCTCGGTGTAAACGAGATGCTCTGCCAGCTGAGCTAACCGCCCGTCCGGCTCCTTTATCCGATCGATCGCCCCGGAGGCCAGTGCGACCGGCCCCGGAACGACGAAGGGCGGCGCGTGCGCGCCGCCCCCGTTCCCGTCAGTGCGCCACCATGCCGTGGGACTCGTCCTCGCCCACGCCCGACGGCTTGCGCGCCGCGTCGGCGGCCGACTGGTCCCACTCGATCGGCTCCGGCTGCCGCAGCAGCGCGTGCTGCAGCACCTGGTCCATGCGCGAGACCGGGATGATCTCGAGCCCGTTCTTCACTGAGTCCGGGATGTCCGCCAGGTCCTTGGCGTTCTCCTCGGGGATCAGCACCGTCTTGAGGCCGCCGCGGAGCGCCGCGAGCAGCTTCTCCTTGAGGCCGCCGATCGGCAGGACCCGCCCGCGCAGCGTCACCTCGCCCGTCATGGCGATGTCCCGCCGCACGGGGATGCCCGTGAGGATCGACGTGATGGCCGTCGCCATGGCGATGCCGGCGGACGGACCGTCCTTCGGCGTCGCGCCCTCGGGCACGTGGACGTGGATGTCCCGACGCTCGAAGAGGGGCGGCTGGATGCCGAAGTCGAGCGCCCGGGAGCGGACGTAGGACGCCGCCGCCGAGATCGATTCCCGCATCACGTCCTTCAGGTTGCCCGTGACCGTCATCTTCCCCTTGCCGGGGATGGCGACGCCCTCGATCGTCAGGAGCTCGCCGCCGACCTCCGTCCAGGCGAGACCCGTCACGACGCCGACCTGGTCCTCCGTCTCGACCTCGCCGTAGCGGTACTTCGGCACGCCGAGATACGCTTCGAGCTTGGCGAGATCGATCGCGACGACCTTGGTCTTCGTGATGATGATCTCCTTCACGGCCTTGCGGACGAGGTTGGAGATCTCGCGCTCGAGGTTCCGGACGCCGGCCTCGCGGGTGTAGCGGCGGATGAGCTCGAGCAGCGCGTCGTCCTGGACCGACCATTCCTTCTCGCTGACGCCGTGCTTCTTCAGCGCCTGCGGGATGAGGTGGGTCTTGGCGATCTCGAGCTTCTCGTCCTCCGTGTAGCCGGCGATGCGGATCACCTCCATCCGGTCCAGGAGGGCCGGCGGGATGTTCAGCGTGTTGGCCGTCGTCACGAACATGACGTCGGACAGGTCGTAATCCACCTCGAGGTAGTGGTCGTTGAAGGTGTGGTTCTGCTCGGGATCGAGAACCTCGAGGAGCGCGGCCGACGGGTCGCCCCGGAAGTCCATGCCCATCTTGTCGATCTCGTCGAGCAGGATGAGCGGGTTGGACGTCTTGGCCTTGCGCATCGACTGGATGATCTTGCCGGGCAGCGAGCCGATATAGGTCCGCCGGTGGCCGCGGATCTCCGCCTCGTCGCGCACGCCGCCGAGCGACATGCGGACGAACTCGCGGCCCGTCGACTTCGCGATGGACTTGCCGAGCGAGGTCTTGCCGACGCCGGGAGGCCCGACGAGGCAGAGGATCGGCCCGGTCATCTTGTTCACGCGCTGCTGCACGGCGAGGTACTCGACGATGCGCTCCTTCACCTTCTCGAGGCCGAAGTGATCGGAATCGAGCAGGGCCTGGGCGCCGACGAGGTCCTTCTTGATCTTCGAGCGGCGGCCCCACGGGATGCCGAGCAGCCAGTCGAGGTAGTTGCGCACCACCGTCGCCTCGGCCGACATCGGCGACATCTGGCGGAGCTTCTTCAGCTCGCCCTTCGCCTTCTCGCGGGCCTCCTTCGTCAGCTTGGTCTTCTCGATCCGCTCCTCGAGCTCGGCCAGCTCGTCCTTGCCGTCCTCCGAATCGCCCAGCTCCTTCTGGATCGCCTTCATCTGCTCGTTGAGGTAGTACTCCCGCTGCGTCTTCTCCATCTGGCGCTTGACGCGCGTGCGGATGCGCTTCTCGACCTGCAGGACGGAGATCTCGCTCTCCATCAGGCCGAGCACCTTCTCGAGCCGCTGGGCGACCGTCTTCGTCGCCAGGACCTCCTGCTTGTCGGAGATCTTCACGGCGAGGTGGGACGCGATGGTGTCGGCGAGCTTCGACGGATCGTCGATCTGGGTCACGGCCGAGACGACCTCGGGCGAGACCTTCTTGTTCAGCTTCACGTAGTTCTCGAACTCGGACACGACGGACCGGGCCAGCGCCTCGGCCTCGACCTTGTCGCCCTCGCCGTCGCCGAGCGCCTCGGCCTCGGCCTCGTAGAACTCGTCGGTGCGGACGTAGCGGCGCACGGAGGCGCGCGTCGCCCCCTCCACCAGCACCTTCACGGTGCCGTCCGGCAGCTTCAGGAGCTGCAGCACGGAGGCGAGCGTGCCGGTGTCGAAGATGGCGTCGGCGGCCGGATCGTCGTCGGTCGCGTTCATCTGGGTGGCGAGCAGGATGTGGCGGTCTCCCTTGACCACCTCCTCCAGCGCCTTGATCGACTTCTCGCGCCCGACGAAGAGCGGGACGATCATGTGGGGGAACACGACGATGTCGCGCAGCGGCAGCACCGGGTAGGTGCCCACCGTTCCCGGCTCGACGGGCGTGCGCGTCTTCTGGTCTGTCATCGAACGTCCTTAGACCTGTTCGGCCGCGCCGCCCTCGGAATGAGCGGGAGCGGGGCCGGGAGGACCGGTGGCTCGGATCGGCTAGGAGCCGGTCGCCGCCGGTACGGGGTCACGCACCTCGAACGCATGAGCGTACATGTGCCACGCAGAGAGTAAGGTGGCCGCTCGCCGGGGGGCTTTCAAGCGACATTCCGGTCGCACCCGGCGGGCATGGCGGCCGGCCCGGGCCGGCCGCGGGCGCGCTGACCCGGACGGGCCGCGCGCGCCGCGCGATCAGGCGCTTTCCTTGGCCGGCTCGCGGTCGGCGTGGATGAAGAGCGGCTTCGTCTTGCCCTCCACCACCTCCGGGCCGATCACGACCTGCTCGACGGATTCCAGACCCGGCAGGTCGTACATCGTGTCGAGGAGGATGCTCTCCAGGATGGACCGCAGGCCGCGCGCGCCGGTCTTCCGCTCGATCGCCTTGCGGGCGACGACGGACAGCGCCTCGTCCTGGAACGTGAGGTTCACGTCCTCCATCTCGAACAGGCGCTGGTACTGCTTCACGAGCGCGTTCTTCGGCTCCTGGAGGATGCGCTTGAGCGCCGTCTCGTCCAGGTCCTCGAGCGTCGCCAGCACGGGCAGCCGGCCCACGAATTCCGGGATGAGGCCGAACTTGAGCAGGTCCTCCGGCTCGACGTGGCGGAAGATCTCGCCGGTCCGCCGGTCGTCCGGCGCCTGGACGGAGGCGCCGAAGCCGATCGACGTGCCCTTGCCGCGCTGGGAGATGATCCGGTCCAGCCCCGCGAACGCGCCGCCGCAGATGAACAGGATGTTCGTCGTGTCGACCTGCAGGAACTCCTGCTGCGGGTGCTTGCGGCCGCCCTGCGGCGGCACGGACGCGACCGTGCCTTCCATGATCTTGAGGAGGGCCTGCTGCACGCCCTCGCCCGACACGTCCCGGGTGATCGACGGGTTGTCGGACTTGCGCGAGATCTTGTCGATCTCGTCGATGTACACGATGCCGCGCTGCGCCCGCTCGACGTTGTAGTCGGACGCCTGGAGCAGCTTCAGGATGATGTTCTCGACGTCCTCGCCGACGTAGCCGGCCTCGGTGAGCGTCGTCGCGTCGGCCATCGTGAAGGGCACGTCGAGGATGCGGGCGAGCGTCTGCGCGAGCAGCGTCTTGCCCGAGCCCGTCGGCCCGATCAGCATGATGTTGGACTTCGCGAGCTCGACGTCGTTGTGCTTCGAGGCGTGCGCCAGCCGCTTGTAGTGGTTGTGCACCGCGACCGAGAGGACCTTCTTCGCGTGGTCCTGCCCGATGACGTAGTCGTCGAGGACGCGGCGGATCTCCTTCGGGGTCGGCACGCCGTCCCGCGACTTCACGAGGGCCGACTTCGACTCCTCGCGGATGATGTCCATGCAGAGCTCGACGCATTCATCGCAGATGAACACCGTCGGACCCGCGATGAGCTTCCGGACCTCGTGCTGCGACTTCCCGCAGAAGGAGCAGTAGAGCGTGCTCTTCGAGTCGCTGCCGCCTGCCTTGCTCATCGTCTCGTCTCCAGTCGGTTCGCGGCCGTCGGGACGACCGCGAATCACGAAAAAGGTTAGGATGCGGCACGCTAACGAAAAGTAGCCTGTCCACCCTCCGCCCGTCGTCGCCCCCGGGTCGGCCCGCGTCGGAGCCGAAGCCGAGCGGGATGCAAACACGGGGAGGAAGCGGGATCAATAGCCCCGAGATGGAGGCTGGACCGCGCCCTCCCAGGCTTGCGGGGCCCCTTGCGCGCTCAGGCCGCAGCCGGCTCCGGCCGCTTCGTGAGCACCTGATCGATGATCCCGAACTCCTGCGCGGCCTCGGCCGTCATGAAGTTGTCGCGCTCCAGCGCCTGCTCGATCGCGTCGAGGTCGCGGCCCGTGTGGCGGACGTAGATCTCGTTCAGGCGGCGCTTCAGCGCCTCGATCTCGCGGGCGTGGATGAGGATGTCCGTCGCCTGCCCCTGGAACCCGCCGGAGGGCTGGTGGACCATGATGCGCGCGTTCGACAGCGCGAACCGGTGATCCTTCTCGCCCGCGCAGAGCAGCAGCGAGCCCATGGAGGCGGCCTGGCCGACGCACAGCGTCGCGACCGGGCAGCGGATGAACTGCATCGTGTCGTAGATCGACAGGCCCGACGTCACCACGCCGCCCGGCGAGTTGATGTAGAAGGAGATCTCCTTCTTCGGGTTCTCGGCCTCGAGGAACAGGAGCTGCGCCACGATCAGCGAGGCGGAGTAGTCCTCGACCGGCCCGGTCAGGAAGATGATGCGCTCGCGCAGCAGCCGCGAGTAGATGTCGAAGGCGCGCTCGCCCCGGCTCGACTGCTCGACCACCATGGGCACGAGCGTGTTGTTGAAGACGGCGACCGGATCTCTCATTGCTCTCGCTTCGCTCCGGGTGCCGCCGCGACACGCGGCGGCCCCTCCCCCAGGATGATACGCAGACGCTTCGGCCCGATCAGGACGCGGCGGCTTCCGCCTTGTCGTCCTCGTCGTCCCGGAACAGCTCGTCGCGCGACATCGGCTCGTCGACGACCGTCACGCGACCGAGGATGTGGTCGACCGTCTTCTCCTCGAGGATCGGCGCCCGCAGCTCCGACTTGGCCTGCGGGTTCTTCTGGTAGAACTCCCAGACCTGCCGCTCCTGGCCCGGGTACTGCCGGACCCGGTCGACGAGAGCCCGGTCGACCTCCTCGTCGCTGACCTGGATATCGGCGCTCGACCCCACCTTCGCAAGAACGAGCCCGAGACGGACGCGGCGCTCGGCGATGCGGCGGTACTCGTCGCGCGCCTTCTCCTCCGTCGTGTCCTCGTCGGCGAAGGTGCGGCCGTTGTTCTTCAGGTCGGCCTCGACCTGCGACCACACGGCGTTGAACTCCTGCTCGACGAGCCCCTCGGGCAGCTCGAAGCCGTACTTGGCGTCGAGCGCGTCGAGCAGCTCCTTCTTCACGCGGCGGCGGGACTGGGCCTCGTAGTCGCCCGAGATCGCGCCGCGCACGGCCTCCTTGAGCTTGTCGAGGCTCTCGAGGCCGAAGCCCTTGGCGAGCTCGTCGTCGATCACGCTCTCGCCGGGCGCCGAGATCTCCTTCACGGTCACGGCGAAGGAGGCCGCCTTGCCGGCGAGCTCCGTCGAGCCGTAGTTCTCGGGGAAGGACACGTCCACCGTCCGCTCCTCGCCGGCCTTCGCGCCGACGAGCTGCTCCTCGAAGCCCGGGATGAACTGGCCCGAGCCGATCTCGACCGTGATGTCCTGCGCCGTGCCGCCCTCGAAGGCGACGCCGTCGATCGTGCCGACGAAGTCGACCTTGACGCGATCGCCGGCCGCGGCCTCGCCGTCCTTCGCCGCGTAGGCGCGGTTCTGGGCGGCCATGCGGTTGAGGGCGGTGTCGAGGTCCTCGTCCGACACGGTCGCGACCGGCTTCTTCACCGTGACGTCCGACAGGTCGGCGAGCTCGAAGATCGGCAGCACCTCGAGCGCCACCGTGAAGTCGAGGTCGCCCTTGGCGTCGAGCGCCTTCTCGACCTCCTCCTGGCTCTCGGGCATGTCGATCTTGGGCGCGAGCGCCAGCTTCAGATCGTTGTCCTCGATGATCTTGCGGTTCGCCTCGTTGACGGCGTTCTGCACGACGTCGGCCATGACCGAGCGGCCGTAGAGCTTGCGCAGATGCGCGAGCGGCACCTTGCCCGGCCGGAACCCGTTGATGCGGACCCGGCCCTTGAGCGTGTTCAGCTCGCTCGTCAGACGCTCCGCCAGCTCCGCGGCAGGCAGGGTGACCTTGTACTCCCGCTTCAGCCCTTCGGACCTCAACTCCGTGACCTGCATCGACCTCGCCCTTATGTCTGACGCGGGAATCCCGCGCCCTCGGCCGTCTCCGGCCCCTGAATTCACCTGATCCTCGCGGCGGGATTGGTGCGGGCGGAGGGACTCGAACCCCCACGACTTTCGCCACTGGAACCTAAATCCAGCGCGTCTACCAGTTCCGCCACGCCCGCTCGCCGGCCGCGTTGCGGTCGCGCGGGCTCTTCCCATAAGATGGGGACAGCGGCAAGCCTCGGCATCCCGGCCCCTCCGCGGAGGCGGCCGCCCTCCCCGCTCGGCGAGGCCGCCTTCCCGCCCGGGCGAGGCCGCCCCTTGACGGGCGGGGGCGGTCCGATCCACGCCCCGC